>CAYWAB010000132.1:0-8401 GCA_964456105.1 uncultured Christiangramia sp.
ATATATTATTTGCAGCGTTGTTCGTCGCCGGAGGTGCTGTTATGTCGCAAAATAATGGTCCTGAACCAGTTTTTGAGCAACAGGGAGAATTAATTAAAGGAACCTTTTATTATGAAGATGGAAGTATTAGACAGGAAGGTACGTACAAGGACGGTAAACTTCACGGAGAATGGATTTCTTATGACCAGAACGGTGAAAAGAGTGCCATCGCAAGATATGAAGAAGGAAGAAAAGATGGAAAATGGTTTTTTTGGTCAGCTGATAGACTTACTGAGGTAGATTATAATAACAATACTATTGCATCTGTAAACAGCTGGAAAAGCGAAAGTTCGCTGGTAAGCAATAAATAAGATAAATTTTTAAAAGAAAAACCCCGAAGTGGAAGCTTCGGGGTTTTTTATTTCTAAACATTGGCCTTAGCCATTTCTTTTTTCTGCTTACGAGCAAGTCTTTTATCCTTGAATCTAATCTTGGCCCGGTTCACAAGGTAAAACATCACGGGAACAACAATGAGGGTTAAGAATGTCGCAAAGACGAGTCCGAAGATGACGGTCCAGGCTAAGGGCCCCCAGAAGATCACGTTATCTCCACCCACATAGATCCTTGGATTATAGTTGATAAACAGATTAAAGAAATCTATATTAAGTCCAACTGCTAGAGGGATCAAACCGAGAACCGTTGTTATAGCCGTTAATAATACCGGTCTTAACCTGGATTTACCTCCTTTAATTATAAGCTGGAAATATTGCTTACGGGTTAAAAGATCGTCCTTCTCCACAGCCAGTTCTTTTTTCTTTCTATCTATGAGTATCTGGGTGTAATCTATAAGAACTATAGCATTATTTACTACGATTCCAGCAAGAGCAATAATTCCCATCATGGTCATAATGATTATGAAGTCCATCTGGAAGATAGTGAGACCAAGAAACACTCCCACCAGACTTAGCATTACAGCCATGATAATGATGATAGGTTTCGAGACCGAGTTGAATTGAGCTACAAGTATTAACAGGATTCCGCCAAGTGCGATAAGCAAGGCTTTTATCAGGAAGCTCATATTCTCAGATTGTTCTTCCTGCTCTCCTGTAAATTTCAGGCTCAGATCCCTTGGAAGTTCATAGTTCTTCAATTCATTTTTAAGTCGCTCTACGATCTCATTACCATTATATCCTTCAAGAACGTTGGAATAGATAGTGATCATTCGCTTAAGGTCCTTTCTTTTGATAGAACTGAAAGATGAAGCCACTTCAGTTTCTATCAATGAAGAGATAGGCACCTGTTTGATCCTTCCGGTACTCTGATCCCGGAAGGTTATGGGTTGATTGAACAAAGCATTCGGGCTATATCTATACTTATCGTTAAGTCTTACATTAACTTCATAATCGTCGTCCCCATCCTTATATGTAGAAACTTCTTCGCCATAAATAGACCTTCTCAAGGTTTGCCCAACCTGGGTAGTAGAAACACCCAACTGTCCTGCCTTTTTTCGGTCTACCCTAACATCCAGTTCAGGTTTGCTCTTGTTCACATCAATCTTTAATTCCTCGATACCAGGGATACTTAAACTTTGGATGTAAGATCTTAGCTCTTCTGCCTCCGCAAGCATTTTTTCGTAATCTTCTCCCTTGAGCTCTATATTAATCGGGTATCCGGCAGGAGGACCCACAGCATCCTTTTCGACAATGATGGAAGCACCTGGGAATCCCTGTACTGCTTCCCTTACTTCAGATAGTACTTTACTGCTTTCGACACCGCGACGTTCATTGAATTTTCGCATAGTGGCTGTGATCTTTGCCCGGTGTGGCATTTCATTTTGCTGTCCCATGTCGGTCATAGGATTCCCGGAGCCCTGTCCTACCTGGGAAATCACCGATTCCACCATATAGTTATAGCCATCCTCATCTTCATATTTTTCAATGACCTCGAAGATCTGTTTTTCTACTTTTTTGGTAAGTTCATTGGTTTTTTTAATATCTGTCCCTTCAGGATATTCGATATAGGTAATGATCTGCTTTGGTTCATTCTCTGGGAATAAGGAGACTTTAGGTTGTACCAGTCCAAAGAGAACTAAAGAAAGGATCAGCATGACAATGGTTCCAAAGAAAAATAGATAAGCGTTCTTGCCTCTTAAGGCATAGGTGAGAAAACGTTCATAATTTGACTCCAATTTCTTTAAAGCTTTGTACTGGAAATATTTTACAGCCTTGGCAAGCACATATTTATAAAGCCACAGTAAAATAACGGTAAGAACCATTAGGTTTCCTATCCCTCTAAATACTCCTGCATTTAGGAGATAACCAGCGAAAACCAATATAATTCCAATGCTGGACATTAGGATACTTATTCTTACCAGCCTTTTTTTGCTGATCTCCCCTTCCTCTGTTTTCATGAACTGAGAAGTAAGCATGGCATTGATAATAAGGGCTACGAATAACGAAGAACTTAATACTATGGAAAGTGTGATGGGGAATATGATCATGAACTTTCCTATTATCCCCGGCCATAATCCCAGCGGGAAAAATGCGGCCAGGGTTGTCGCGGTGGAAGCAATAATAGGCCATGCTATCTCGCCCAGTCCCTGCTTCGCCGCTTTTATTCTTGGCATTCCTTCATCCATAAGAGAATAAACATTCTCCACTACCACGATACCATTATCCACCAGCATCCCAAGGCCCATAACCAGGGCAAATAAAACCATGGTATTTAGGGTATATCCCATACTTGAAAGTATAATGTAGGATAGCAACATGGAAAGAGGAATAGCGATACCGACGAAGAGCGCATTGCGGAATCCCAGGAAGAACATCAAAACAAGCACCACCAGTATAACCCCGAATATTATATTGTTAACAAGGTCGTTTACCTGGTTTATCGTATCTGTGGATAGATCGTTGGTAAGACTTATATCCAGTCCTTCGGGAAGATAGGTTTCCTGCTCTGTTCTAACGATCTCCTTTATCTTATCTACGGCTTCGATCATATTCTCCCCACTGCGCTTTTTAATATCCAGCATTACAACAGGCTCACCATATTCACGTGCATAGGTGGTGGGGTCTTTTTCCTGGAAATTAATCTCGGCAATATCCTTAAGGAAAATATTACCATTTTCCTGTTTTACTACGACATCTCTTAATTCAGCAGGATTCTCTATTTCACCTATGATCCTGATGTTCTTCTGCACCCCGCTGGTAATGATGTTGCCTCCGGAAATGGTTTGATTCTCCATTCTCACCGCATTGATAACATCATTGAAGCTTACAGAAGATGCAGCCATTTTATGAACGTCCAGTGCAATTTCGACTTCTTTTTCCTCGGCACCTCTAATACTCGCTTCTTTGATCTCAGGTAATAGTTCTATTCTTTCCTGTAAGTATTCTGCGTAATCCTTTAATTGCTGAACGGTATAATCTCCAGTAAGATTAATGTTTAGGATAGGCATTTCCTCACTAAGGTTAAGATCGAAAACGTTAGGCTCCACTTTTGCCCCGTTATCAAGGGTTGGCCAGGTAGTTTCGGCCTTTACCATATCTACTTTGTCCTTTACCTTTTGCTTGGCGAATTCTACCTCTACGTCCTCATTAAAGGTTACTATTACAATAGAGTAGTCTTGCAGGGTGGTAGAAGTGATTTCGTCCACTCCGCCTATGTTGTTGAATTCCTCTTCCAGGGGTTCGGTGATGAATTTCTCTACATCCTCGGCAGAGTTACCCGGGTTTACCGAACTAACATATATTTTCGTTTCTACCACCTCCGGGAAGGATTCTCTTGGCATGCCGTAATAGGAGATCAGGCCACCAACAAGAATGATGGCGATGATCACATATACGGTCATCTTGTTATCTATTGCCCAGGAGGAAAGTTTAAATTCCTTGTCTATCTTATTCATTACCTGTTGAGGTTTGTGTTTTTACTTCCTGTCCTTCTCTTAAACTTTTTGCACCTTCAGTAATAAGAATGTCTCCATCCTGCAGTCCGCTTTTTACCTCGATGGAATCATTATAGGTATATCCAACCTCTATCACCGCTTTTCTAGCTGTCCCGGTTTGAGGCTCCTGGTCTGGTTCAAAGAGGTATACCATGCTTTCTCCTTCCGCGTTCTTCTGGATGCTGCTTTCAGGGACTACTATCGCGTTTTGCGCGGTGTAATCATTTATTTGGATGGTGGCGATCTGGTTTGGTTTTATCATTCCATCCTTATTTGGGATACTTATTTTGATAGTGAAAGTCCTGTTGGCAGGGTTAATATTGTTACTTACCTGAGTAACTTCTCCCTGAAATTCTTGCCCGATGGAAGCGAGGTCAACTTTAACCAAAGTCCCTCTGGAGATCTTTCCTAAATAGTTTTCCGGAACGGCTGCCTGGATATACATGTTGTCAAGACTTATCAATTGAAATAGCCTGTTTTGGCCCGGATTTACTACTTCTCCCTGTTCACTGAAAACCTCATCAATTATTCCTGTGAAAGGAGCGCGCACTACTGTTTTGGCCAATTGAGATTTCAAACGCTTAACAGAGCTTTCCAGGGCTTCATAGTTAGTCTGGGCTTCAAGGAACTGGATTTCTGAGCCTATGTTCTGGTCCCATAACCTTTTTTGTCTTTCGTAGGTAGTTTTTGCCAGTCTGGCCTGGGATTCAAGCTGTTCGAGCTGATTCCTCAAGCCGCCGTCATCGATGATCGCAAGTACCTGTCCTTTCGAAACTTTATCGCCTTCATCTACCCTTACTTCGGAAAGTATACCGGAATATTCAGGGAAGATGATGATATTTTCATCGGTGGCTACATCGCCTTGTACCTCTGCAAAATGCTTAAAAAGCTGAGTAGAAAGCGTATCTGTGGCGACCAATGTCATTCTTCTTTCAGTATCCAGCTCCCTAATTGCCTCATCCAGCTTTTCTATTTGCTGGGATAGTTCATTCTGCTTATCGCTCAATTCGCTCTTTTTAGCTCGAATTTCGCTAAGGTCTTTGCTTTCAATTATCTCTTCGACCGATTGTTCTTTGCTTTCTCCACATGAAATGGTCAGAGCGCAAAGGGCACTTACTATTAGTATCTTTTTCATTTCTTGAAAAGGGTATTTAATTTTCATCGTTATAACTTCTTGTATCCAGTAAATTTTCGAGGGCTACCTTAGCTGTGATCACATCCAGCATAGATTGTAAATAGTTTTGCTGTGCACTGTACAATTGTCTTTGTGCCTCATTGAGTTCAAAACTGCTTGCAAGACCTTCAAAAAATTTAATATTGTTCTTTTTTTCTATTCGTTGAGCCAGCTCAAGATTCCTTTTTGCATTTTGATAATTTTCGAGGTTGAATTCGTATTCATTTTTCGCCATGGTAATCTGGCGTTGCACCTCATTCTCGGTTCGTTCTAATTGAAGTAAGGCCTGTTCATATTCAATTTCACGTTGCTGGGTTTTGGCACTTCTCATCCCACTGCTAAATAGTGGAATGTTAAGGCTTACGCCAAGGATCGACTGATTAAAATATTCCTGATTGTCGTTAAGGAAAGTGAATTCATCACTAAACCCCTGATACCCATAATTTACAAAGCCAGTTAAAGTTGGCAGTGCCTTTGCTTTTTGAAGTTTGACCTGGATCTCGGCAGATTCCGCAGAATTTTTAGCAATACGATAATCGATGTTCTCTTCCACCGGGATTTCTTTTTGAAGCAGTCCCAGGTCGAAATACTTTAAGGTTAGATTTTCCAGGTCATCTGTAAGAATGACCTCATCCTCAACAGGAATTCCAAGACTTAGATTAAGCATTTCTTTCGCGACCTTAAGCATGCGTCTGCTCCGTTCCAGATTATTCTTTAATCCTATCAAAGTGATTTCCAGTTGTTCTACATCCTCTTCTTCCGTTAAACCATTTTCATAGATTTTCCTGGTATCATTGTAGGTCTTTTGTAAAGTGGTCACGTTCTTTTCAAGAATAGTTACACTTTCTTTTGCCAGCAAAACATTGCCATAGGCATTTATCACCGCCTCTTTCACCTGAAGATCGGTTTTTGTTTTTGCATTTTTTGAGATTTGCAGCAAGGTTTTTACCGATTGAATACCTACTATGTAGGTTCCATCAAAAATTAACTGGTTCCAGGTTGCCGTTGCATTCAAATTTTGCTTGGTTCCAAAGACTACCGGGGTAAAAGTGCCAGGTTCACCGCCTGTGAGTTCGGCTGGAATTAGAGTGACCGGCTGTTTGAGGTAGTTTTGATAATCCACAGAACCGGAAATTTGAGGAAGGCCCTGGGCGATGATCTCCCACTTTTGTTTGAGGGACATGTCCACATCCTTTTGTGCGATCTGCGCCTGGTAATTATTTTCTATTCCGAAGGCAATGGCCTCAGATAAACTAAAACTGTAGGACCTTGTGCTATTTTCCTGGGAAAAGGCATTTCCCGTCAGGAAAAGCAGTATGCTAATGATTTTGAGTGTTTTATTTCTCATCTTTCTGAATAATAAATTCTTCTAAAATTTTTAATCCTTTTTCTGTGCAAATTCCGCGTAAATGATATTCGAGGAAATACTCCATCAATTGTAGCTGGCTGTATTGTTCCATGGGGAAAAGTTCGCGGTCTTTGATTCCCATCATTCCCGCGAAGTGTATGCGGCTTATAAATTCGACTGGAATTTCCTTTCGGTAATAGCCTGTTTTAATTCCTCTTTCAAGGTTCGAGACCACGCAATTCTCCAGTAATTCAAACTGTTTATGCTTAAGCTTCTGAAAGATCTTTGGGTAATATTTCTGAAGTTGGAAATGAGGAGTAGCCTTTTCATCCTTCAACTGGAACATCACAAATCTTTTGATCTCAAAGTTCTCTGCAATTGGATTCTGATCCTTTTCCTGGATCTCCTGAATACCTCCGTTGATTCTCTCGAACAAATGTGAAGTGGTGGCCTGCACAAGTTTTGTCTTGGTTGCATAGTTTGCATATATGGTCTTTTTTGAGATACCAATACGTTCTGCAATATCATCCATGGTTACACTTTTAAAACCATGTGTTAGAAACATTTCTGTAGCAGTTTTTAATATTTTCTCTTCCAATTTCTATAAAAAAATTTCGGCAAAGCTAAGTATTGGAAACTTTTAAAACAATAAAAGTTTCCAACGTTTACTTATTTTTAACATCTGCTTAAAATTTGATTTGTCTTCATTTATGGTATTTTAGCGAAAAAAAATTCTCAATGCTTTCAATTTCTCAATACAGGGAAGCTGTTTCCGGGTACTTAAAGGAAAAGGTCAGGGTCAAAGAGCCGGTTAATTTGTATGAACCTATGGTATATATCCTTGAACAAGGCGGTAAAAGATTAAGGCCTGTTCTTGTTCTTATGGCTACAGATATTTTTGGTGGGGACTATAAAAAGGCACTGGACGCAGCGCTTGCCATTGAGATTTTCCATAATTTCTCTCTTGTGCACGACGATATTATGGATGATGCCCCGCTTCGGCGAGGTAAGGAAACAGTTCACGAAAAATGGGATATCAATACCGGGATACTTTCGGGAGATGCCATGCTGATAAATGCTTACCAGCTTTTTGAGAATTATGAAGGTGACGTTTTTAAAGAACTAGCCCAGTTATTTACGAAAACTGCAATTCAGGTTTGTGAAGGTCAGCAATATGATATTGATTTTGAAACCCGTGATAATGTCACCATCGAGGATTATCTGTTAATGATAGAGTACAAAACCGCGGTACTTGTTGCCGCTGCCTTAAAAATGGGCGCGATCGTGGCAGAGACTTCGCAGGAATGTAAGGAATCAATATACCAGTATGGGCGTCTTCTCGGAATAGCCTTTCAGTTACAGGATGATTACCTTGATGCCTTCGGTGATCCGGAAACTTTCGGGAAACAGTCTGGAGGAGATATCATAGAGAATAAGAAGACCTATCTTTATCTAAAAACACTCGAAGCAGCTGATGAAAACGAAGCCACTCAGCTGGAACACCTTTATACAATTAATCCGCCAGAAAGTTCAGGGAAGATTGAAGCAGTTAAAGCTCTTTTTGAAAGTAGCGGTGCAGCCGAATTAACCCAACGGGAAATCGAAGCCTACACTAAAAAGGCTTTTGAGGTACTTGATAAAATAGATCTTTCTCCTGAAAAAAAGGAGCCTCTCAGGAAATTTGGCCAAATGTTAATGGAAAGACAGGTGTAAACTATTTTAGAAAAATCGTATTTTTTCAGCTTTCCAGGATATTTTGTCTTCAGGCTTCACTGTTAAAATTCCTATAATCCAATAGAGAATTATCATAATGCCTGCAAGCTGTTTTTTTTAAAAATTGTATTTTTGCTACTGTTTTTAAAAACAAAAGAAACATTTGTTTCAATTTTATGGATAGATTTTCATTTCTAAATGCTGCTCATACTGCATATTTCGCAGAACTTTACGATCAATA
>CAYWAB010000133.1:0-8274 GCA_964456105.1 uncultured Christiangramia sp.
TTTATCCCTGTAAGGATTATGATCTTATGAGCCATCTTTCTGTTTTTGAACTTACAGGCACCAACAGTTCCACAGTAAGTGATTTATGGGGATGGCGGGACCCGGAAACGGGTAAGGAATATGCCATAGTAGGAACAAGCGGCCTCATCTCTTTTGTAGATATCTCAGACCCGGAAAGACCTTATGTTGCAGGTAGACTGGATAGCGGGGTGGCACCCACTTCCCACCGCGATATTAAAGTTTATAAAGACCATGCTTATATAATTGGAGAGGCCGATTTTCATGGGATGCAGGTTTTCGACCTTAAAGATTTAAGGAAGATAACCAATCCCCCAGAAAATCTCTCTGTGGAGACTACTTACAAGGAGTTTGGCCATGCCCACAATCTTGCCATAAACGAGGATTCCGGCTATGCCTATATTCTAGGTTCAGATCTATATGAAGGAGGTCCGCATTTTGTTGATATTCAGGATCCCAAAAACCCTAAAGCAGCCGGTGGTTTTGTTTCTGATTCCGCTTCACATGATGCACAGGTAGTCACCTATTCTGGACCCGATACAGATTACTCAGGAAGGGAACTATTTATAGGCAGCCAGGGTGGTTATCTTCTCGTACTAGATGTTACCAGCAAGGAAGAGCCAAAAATTATTT
Source organism: uncultured Christiangramia sp. (assembly GCA_964456105.1). GTDB lineage: Bacteria > Bacteroidota > Bacteroidia > Flavobacteriales > Flavobacteriaceae > Christiangramia. Next base: position 652 of record CAYWAB010000133.1, read on the forward strand.
CGACCACCAATTATGAGAATCTGGGTTATGTACACCAGGGCTGGTTTACAGAAGATGAAAGATATTTTATTGTGGGAGATGAATTTGATGAATTAGAGTTTTCAAATAACACCAGAACCCTGATCTTTGATTTTACGGATCTCGATGATCCACAACTTCATTTTGAATATTTTGGACCCGAATTAGCCATAGATCATAACGGTTATACGCATAATGGCATGTTCTACCTGGCGAATTATACTGCCGGACTTAGAGTCATCGACATTTCCAATATAGATAACAAGGATTTTGAAGAAGTCGGGTATTTTGACACCTATAGCTTAGATAACTCGACGGATTTTGGTGGAGCCTGGAGCGTTTATCCTTATTTCCCAAGTGGAAATATCGCTATTAGTGATATCACCGGGGGACTTTTTATAGTCAGGAAAAACAATTAAACAAAAAAAGAGTTAGTCTATTCGATTACGTACGGCCTGTTTTTTTCCGGAACTGATCCCTATCCTGCCGGTAATGAGCCAGCCAATTCCAACCCCTATCAACATTCCTGAGAGGATATGAATATGAGTTAGATTAAAATAATATCCGATTAGAATTCCGGTAATAATAGTACCTACTCCAATTAACCTGAATTTGTTCATGCTCTTCTAAGTTTTCAAGGTCCAGCATTAAAGGCTGAGTAGGGTTAGCGATTAGTAGGACAGACCTTCTGATTTGGACATCTAAAGTATAAAAAAAATGCTTAGGATTCTAAATTAGTTTTTAGTTGTATAAGGCAAAGCATTCAAAAAGAGATCATTCCCGGTTTAGCGCGAACAAAAAGTTAAATCCACTCTAAGAATCCTTATTTAAAATCCAGATTTTGCATCATTTTTGAAAACCTCAGAAACATTTAATTTTAATAAAAAAGCGAAGCCGAATGACCGACTTCGCTTTTTTAGTTTTGTTCAAAAATTTTTATTGTTCTTCCATAATTAGGGCTGGTATTTGCAATTCTTTATAGGCTGCGTTGAATTCCGCCATTTCCCCACCTATAATCGCATCCCTTTCTTTTTTATAGGTATTCCAATCTGCCTTAAGATCTTCAAAACGCTCTTTACTGCCTTCAGTAAGAGTTGGATAAGGCCCCTGTATAAACTCTCTCAGGAATAAAAGCTCAGCGTTAAGCTTATTATTGAAATTGATCACATCCTGAAATGTCTTTTGTTTAGCCTGGATCAGGTTCTCTTCCCATGAAGTGATACGGCGCTCAAGTTCCTTACCTTTTTCCAATAGTTCATCAACTTCTTCCCGGCCGTTTAAAAGCTTCTGGTAGTTTTCCAGTTGCGATTTAACAGATCTCATTTGATTAACCGAGCTATGCATATCTACAAGTAATGCTTCGATTTCCCGCAACATCTGTTGTTGTGCTTCATAATCTGAAGCCTCCACCTCCATGTTTGGATCAGGGATAATATTTACAACTGTCTCCTGTGATCTGTCTTCAAGACTCAGACGTAAAGTATACATTCCAGGGCCTACATGTGAACCACCAAGATCACCGAAAGCAAAAACCTTATTTACAGGTGGGATTGGCTCTTTTCGAAAATCCCAGGCAAACCTGTTATATCCTTTCTTTGACGGTAAAACCTCCGGCTTGGCAGGACCTCCCGGCCAGCTGGTAAAATCTTTGGGCGGAATACTGCTTATGGTCCTGATCAATTTGTCATCCTCAAAGATTTCCAGTTTTACGGGAATGGAATCTGCTGGCTTTTCTTCCAGATAATAATCTATGATCACTCCGGTTGGAGGATTATGCCCAATACCCGGATCTGATGAATTCCCGCCAAAAAACAGGTAAATATCTTTTGGCTTAAAGATGGCCATACCACTTTTAGGCTTTTTATGATTTTGAAGCGGAGCAAGCTCATCAAGGATCCAGAAAGATCTTCCGGCTGTTGCCGCAACTAGGTCATTATCATGAATATAAAGATCATTTATTGGAACCACAGGCAGGTTAAGCTGAAAGGGAACCCAATCCTTCCCATCATTCCAGGAAATGAACATCCCGGTTTCGGTACCTGCATATAAAAGCCCCTTGTGCTTCTTATCCTCACGAACCACTCTGGCGAAAGTATGATCCCTGTTAATTCCCTCCCCAATGGAGGACCATCTTTTACCATAATTTGAGGTTTTGAATATATAAGGATTTAGATCCATAGATTTATACTTCATCACCACTACATAAGCGGTAGCAGGATCATGAGGTGAAACCTCAATACTGTTCACTATTCCTCTTCCCAGGTTCTTAGGAGTTATATTTTCCCAAGTATCACCTCCATCTTTCGTAATGTGAATGAGTCCATCGTCACTACCTGCATACAGGACCCCTTCCTCATGAGGTGATTCCGTCAGGTAAGATATGGTATTATAATTCTCGCCTCCGGCAGCTTCGTTGGTGTAGGGACCTCCACCGGGACCTTGCTTATCTTCCTCATCCCTTGTAAGATCTGGGCTTACGATCTCCCAGCTTAAACCTCCATCTGTCGTTTTAAAGACCCTGTTCCCTGCATGATAGATGGTATTCCTGTCGTGAGGTGAACTGATAATAGGTGCATTCCAATTGTGCCTATACCTTGCATCCTTAGGCTCCTTGCTCAATCCTAATTCAGGATACTGGTTTATAGACTTGCTTACCTGGGTTTCCCTCATCCATTTATCAATGATCCCCTGGTAACATCCTCCATAGACCTCGTCCGGATTATCGGGATCAAAGGCCAGGAAAGCACTTTCACAACCCGCAACCGAGTACCAGTCCTTCCAGTCGATTCCAGCATCCCTGGTTCGGCTTGCTATTGCGATTGCCGAATTATCCTGCTGCCCGCCATAGACATGATAAGGAAACTGGTTATCGGTGATGACCCTGTAAAATTGAGCAGTAGGCTGATTCTCCTGCGTACTCCAGCTTTTACCTCCATCATTGGAAATATTTGTTCCCCCATCGTTGGCATTGATCATCACCTGGTTATCTCCTGGATTTATCCAGAGATCATGATTGTCACCATGCGGAACCGGAATGTTGGAAAAACTCGAACCACCGTCTATGGATTTCATTACTGGTGCATTCAGAACATAAACTATATTCTCATTCTGAGGATCGGCGAAAATCTCCATATAATACCAGGACCTTGTGATGTTCACCCTGTCATTGTTCACCTGCTTCCAAGTCTTTCCGGCATCATCACTTCTGTAAACTCCGCTTTTCTCACCTTCGGCTTCTATTACGGCGAAAACCCTTTCCGGATTTGCCCTTGAAACTGAGATTCCCGACTTACCGAATGCCTTTGGCAGGCCTTCTTCCATTTTAGTCCAGGTTTCCCCGGCATCTACAGATTTATACAAACCGGAACCTTCTCCCCCTGAAACCATTTTCCAGGGATATCTTCTATGATCCCACATCGCAGCATAAAGGATACGCGGGTTGGTCATATCCATAGAAAGTCCTGAAGCGCCGGTATCCTCATCGATAAAAAGTACCTTTTTCCAGGTTTTACCTCCATCATCCGACTTATAGATTCCTCGTTGTTCCGAGGGGCCATACTGAGCTCCCTGCACAGAAACAAAAACCGTTTCAGGATCTGTGGGATGTACTATCACATCTGAAATATGTCGTGAAGATTCCAGCCCTATATGCTCCCAGGTCTTTCCGGCATCGGTAGATTTATACATCCCGTCTCCCATGGAGGTCATCACCCCCCTGGCTGCATGTTCCCCGGTACCTACATAGACGATATTGGGATCACTTTCAGAAACACCTATGGCCCCAATGGTACCGGTGTTGAAAAAGCCGTCGGAAACATTTCTCCAGGTCTTACCATCATTGGTGGTCTTAAAAACACCCCCACCGGTACTGCCCATATAATAAGTGCCTGGCTCACCTAACACGCCGGTAGCGGCGACACTTCTACCTCCTCGAAACGGCCCAATATTTCGCCAGCTCAACTCATTAAACTCATCATCTGGCTCCGGATTTTCATTTTTCTTGTTTTGCTGGGCAAAAATGGAGGGACAGGCAAAAAGGATTACCAGAATTGTAGTATATAATAATTTCATAAAGCGAAAGGTTGGTTTAGAGTTTATAGAAGTAAAAATTAGGCTTTTTTAGAATCAAAAAAATAATCCTGACTACAGATCATTCTTCCACCCATTTTTTAGCTGTTTCGAGATCTCTAAATCCCCTGAACTTCCAACTGGAATTCAGCTTCTTGGAAACCTCGATATATTTTTCAAGTTTTGATATTATTTCAGCTTTATCAGAGACATAAGCCACCTTCAGATCCTTGATAAAATGACTTGCTCCCTTATCCTGTGCGGAAATTTCCTTGATTTTCTTTTCCTCCCATTCCAAAGAGCTTACTTCTCTGGCATCTATGATCTGGAATTCTGCAGAGTCACTTCGTGCATCACTATAAAATTCTTCATTGGCTTCAAAGATCTCTTGGCCAGTCACGTCTCCATAAAACTGCCAGTGAATCCCTTTCTCCCGCCAGGTAATTTGATATGGCATTGTAATAATTAATTAATACAAGTTGAGCTTTAGATATTCTCTAAAATAAAACTTTTTCGCTATTGATCACTTCTCATTAACATCAGGCACAAATTCCCCGTTCTTCATCACACGGCTAACCGATCTTAAGTTTGAAATATCCTTAGAAGGATCTTTCTCGTAAATCACAAGATCTGCAAACTTACCCCGCTCCAGGGTTCCAAAATCATCCAGTCTTTCCATAGCCATCGCGCCATTTCTTGTAGCCATAACGATTAGATCTTTTGCAGGAATTCCTGCATCCTGCATCGCCTCGATCTCCTGGTAGTAGGAAATACCATGGAGCGTCCCTGGATTTCCGGCATCTGTCCCCACTACAATGGTTCCCCCATTATCATAAACTTTTTTAAGGTTAGCCTTCATAGTTTCCATTTGCTGTTTATTCCGTTCCTCCATTCGCGGAAACGCCTCCCTGAGATTCTTTTGGCCCTCTTCTGAAACGAATTTTTTGAATTTTCCTGAATTTTCAAGCAATTCCCGGGTTTTTTCGTCAACAACATCATTGGGATCATCGATACTGAATCCTTCGCCCATTACTGCCTGGTACATCTGGTAATAACCATCTCCAACGATAAGGGTTGGATTGTATAAGGTGTTATTCTTTTTCAATAATTGTAGAAACTCGGCATCCACCAGAGTATCTTCCACACTATGCACCAGTAATTCCGCTCCAAGACGAAGAGCCTGCTTTGCCTGTTTCAAGGTAGTGGCATGAGCTATAAGTTTATTATCTGTTTTCTGGATCTCTTCAGCAACTCCACTAATCGCCATGATAAAGGCCGAATCCTCCGGTTTGAACTGCCATACTTTTATTCCTGTAGCACCAAACGAATCATTTCTCCTTACCGTTCTTCTCCCTGTTTCCTCAGAATCCAGGTGAACCATTACCACATCTTCCTCTGTATTAAAAGTAGATACTGCCTGCAAAGGAGCAGGAGTAAGTAGTGGGCCGGATGCAGCCACATGCGGAGCATCTGACCGGTCTTCAGCTGATTCCTGCTGTTCTATGGTATATTCAAAAGAGCCTACGTCGTAAACCGCAGTAACTCCACTTTGAAGGTAAGCCTCATAATAGCGCTCCGGGTTGGCTTTCTGGAAGGCTACCACGTCCCTATACGGAATACTGTCCTGCAGATTAAGCGCATCCGGTCTTGAATCGAAAAACGCGGTTTGAAAGAAGTGGATATGGGCATCCACAAGCCCGGGCGTAATGAACTTTCCGGTAACATCGATGATCTCAGCCCCGCCGGGAATCCCGGTACTTTCATCCCCAACCTTCAGTATCTTATTACCCTCTAATAAAATCACAGCATTAGGAATCTTTTTGCCGGTGCCGTCAAAAACAGTGGCTCCTTTTAAAACTTTGACATTAGACTTTTCCTGAGAACAGGATACGGAGATAAGTCCTGCAAGAAATAATAGCAGAAAATAATTCAATCGAAAAAATCTCATCGGATTGGTTTTAGTTGATCTTAAAGTTAATCCAATTATTTGAAAAAGAATTACATGAATTAAGCCTCCTTTAAAAGCATATCGGTATTTTCCCTGATGATCTCAAGTAAAAGCTGGATCTGTTGCAGGTGTGTCCTGTATAGTAAAATTGCCACCCTTATCCAGAATATCCCGTTAATAGTTGTTGAGGATAGGAAGATCCGACCATCCTTCTGGATGGCTTCGAGAAGTTTCTTATTAAAACTGTTCGCATTGCCCGATCCGGGAACGTATCTGAACATACTTATGGATAGCTCAGGTTCCGGTCCGGTCTCAAATCCTTCAACTTTCTGAATTTGCTGATGAAAATAAGCTGCGAGATGCAGTTTTTCTTCCAGTGCAGCACGGAAAGGTTTTAATCCAAACACCTTCAATGGAAGCCACAATCTCATGCCTCGAAAATGTTTGGTAAGTTCAGGTGAAATATCGGCCGGGGAGATCTCCTCATTAGCCGAATGAGTATCCTGCATATAATCTGCCAGGTAATGATGCACCTTCAAAAGCGACCATTTATCTTTAACAAGTACCGCCCCGGTCCCGAATGGTAGAAAAAGGGACTTATGCGGATCCAGCGTTATGCTATCCGCTTTTTCCGCACCCTTAAACTTTTCTTTAAGCATAGGAACTAGTTTGAAAAACCCACCATAAGCAGCATCGATATGAAACCATAGGCCATATTTCTTCGCGATGTCGGCAATTGGATCCACAGGGTCTACCGCTCCGGTATTGGTCGTACCTATGGAGGCATTAATAAAGAAAGGAATAAGTCCGCTTTCCTTATCTTCCCTTATCATCTTTTCAAGTTCAGGAACCGAGATCCTCAGGCCTTCATCGAGGGGAACATATCGGAGCATAGCCTCAGATAGCCCCGCGATCCTGATGGCCTTTTGCAAAGAATGATGCGCCTGCTCTGATAAATAAATAACCGCCTTTTCAAAATCCCTTGCCTTTAACTGTTGAGCTTCACGGGCAGTAACGATGGCTATCAGGTTTGAAATGGATCCCCCGGAAGTAAGATTCCCTGCGGAATCCTCAGGAAAACCTATCAGGCGGGACATCCAGCGAAGCAACATATTTTCAAGCCTTACCGCACCGGGTGCTGAAAAGAAAATCCCTGCATAACGGTTGCTTACGGCAGCCATATAATCTCCAAGTGCCGAAGGGTACAAACCTCCACCGGGAATATAACCCATATGCCCGCCAGAAGCCGGATTAATACCTGCACTATCAATATGATCCTTAGTGGCCTGAAGGAGCTCAGGAAGTTCGGTGGCTTCCTCGGTAATATCAAAATTATAGATCCCTTTTCCCTTTTCTTCTGAATAATAAAAAGCCTTATCCTTATCTATGTCGCGCAGGAAATCTGAGGCGTATTCCAGCACACTGGAATTCCAGCTCTTCATTTGCTCTTCTGTAGGATCAAGAAGTTTTGACACTTCTTCCAGTCGTTTTATTTTACCAAACAAATTAACCAAAAACAAAAAATTATGTAGGAATAATTTTCTTAAAGACATCTTAAAAAATTAAATATAAAAATCCTATATTTAGCA
>CAYWAB010000134.1:0-8120 GCA_964456105.1 uncultured Christiangramia sp.
CTGCTGATTACAAATCAGCTGCTCTAGCCAGCTGAGCTACATCGGCAACAGTTTAATTAAAGTGCATTAAGCTTTTCAACCAAAGCATTAGCTTTAGTTTCCAATTCTTGCTGGATAGCTTTAAAATGCTTCTGTTTATTTTCTACATCACGACGATTTATCTTTGTGATCAATTCGTCATAATTGGCTATAGCTTCATCTACTATAGCTTCAGATTTAGCATCATCCTCCTTTGGATTGGCCATTTGATGAATATATGCAGCGTCGATAATATCTCCGAAAACATAATTTACATCCTTCTTCAAAAGTCTTTTACTCGCCATTATTGATAAATTTCGGCTGCGAATTTAAACTATTTTTCAATATGAAAAATAATAGTTGGAAAAATTAATTCTGATTTTTTTTGAGCACTGCCAATGCCTCTGGAATATGTCTTTGCGCGTTCATACTATTAAACCGGTGAAGAAGCTTACCTTTTTCATTGAAGATGAAGGTCTCACGCCCCGGAAGTAAACCTAAGAGATTGGGTTTTACTCCAAATTTTTGCCTTGCCTTCTTATTTTCATCGGAAAGGATAGTATATGGCAGATTGTATTTATCTGAAAATTTAGAATGGCTTTCCTGGGAATCAGAGCTAATACCGATAACCTCCGCACCCAATTCTTTAAAATCCTCATATTTATCTCTAAAGCTACATGCTTCTTTTGTGCAACCTGGAGTAAAGTCCTTAGGATAGAAGAAAACGACAAATGGGCTTTTGTTTACCAGATCCCTAAAACTGAAATCTGTGCCATCCTTATCTTTTAAAGTTATATCTGGTACTAAATCTCCTTTTTGCATAGTTAATCTCCTTTGTAGGTTACGAAATTTCTCGGGGTTTCGTAGAGGGTAACTTCAAGATCGTGATCTTCCTGAATCTTATTCCTAAGTTTATTCCAGATCACCACTGCGATATTTTCAGCAGTAGGATTAAGCTCTTTGAACTCGGGAACTTCAATGTTTAGATTTTTGTGATCAAAAGGCTTTTCTACTTCACTGTAAATAAGATCCTTTAATATCTTCAAATCCATTACGAATCCTGTTTCAGGATTGGGAGTACCGGTTACTGAAACTATTAGTTCATAGTTATGCCCATGAAAATTAGGATTGCTGCACTTTCCAAAAACCTCTTCATTTCGCTCATCATTCCAGTCCTTCCTGTAAAGGCGATGGGCAGCATTAAAATGAGCTTTTCTGTGAACGGTAACTCTCATTGTTTTATGTGTGAATAATATTTTTCAAAAATGATCTTAAACCATTCTGTATAAATACCCGGATTTTCCTGCATATCCTTTTCAATATCTTCCAAGGACATCCATTTCCACGCAGCTACCTCATCTGGATTAAGATTTGGGGTTCCCTCGAAACTCCCTACCAGAATATGATCATATTCATGTTCTGTTAGACCGTTATCGAAAGGAGCCCTATAAATAAACGAAATCGTATCCTTAAGATCTGTAGTGAAGCCCATTTCCTCCTGAAGCCTGCGTTTTCCAGCTTCAATATTGGATTCTCCAACTCGCTGATGGCTGCAGCAGGTATTTGTCCACAATCCTGGAGAGTGATATTTACTTAGTGCCCGTTGTTGAATCATCAATTCTTTTTTGTCATTGAACACGAATACCGAAAATGCCCTGTGCAGCAATGCCTTTTCATGAGCTTCGATCTTTTCCATAGTCCCGATCTGCTCATCTTTTTCATTAACTAGAATAACTTTTTCTTCTGCCATTTTTTTTATTGAAGCTCAAATGTACAAAAACACGCATTTCTCTCACAAATTACCTGCTTAAGCAATTCCTAAAGTTTAAGATTTCCTTCATACAGATCACAATTTATGGAAAGGATAAATTCAGATCTTCTATTTATTTCATGCTTCGATTCACTACAGGGAACCCCATTCCTGCAATCGTTAAGCAATTCAGTTTCCCCGTAACCTCTTCCAGAGATCCTCGCAGGGTCTACCCCACTTGCTATTAAATATTGTCTTGTTACATTAACCCTTTCCCGAGATAGCTTTAAATTATATTCGTCATCAGCCCGGCTATCTGTGTGCGACCGGATATCGATCAGAAGTTCAGGATACTGAATCATATAGGTAGCTATTTCATCTAAATGAACCGCGGCATTAGGCTTTATTTCTGCTTTATCCAGATCGAAAAGTATGGGATCAAGATTCAGCATTTTGGAAAGGTCGTCTCCAACCCGTGCAGCAAAAATCTTATCCCCAGCAGTATTTTCAAACCTCACAATATTCTCTCTTCGCTTCACCTCTGTCGCATAAAAACTCCAGTTAAAGAACGCCCTTACAGCCGCAATATTTGCCGGATCCTTCCCTCCAAATTCATGCGAAACCTGATACATGACCAATCCATTATCAGGGTCATCATATGCATGTCCATAGATCAAGATTGCTCCCGGGCCACCTGAAATCTCTGGAATATCGGGAGTAGTTTTGTCAATTATAATTTTTTTTGTTCCGGGCCTCCAGTCGTTAGCTTTTTTAGGATAATATATTCTTTCGGAGCCATTTATAAGCGCATTATCACTTCTTCCTATATACTGTGCTACCGGGTCTGAAGGTAGTTGATGAGTATATGGAGGCGTTGCATATCGGTGTTCATAGAATGGAACTAATCCGGTAGTTCTGGCTCCTGCTGCACCTGCCGAAAGAAAATTAAGCTGAACGAGTTTCCATTTCCCGTCAAATTCCATATTACCATAAATATTTTCCAATTCACTAGGCGCACGACAACCCGCCCAGATCGCGCCCTTGAACCTCCTATTCCAGGTATATAGATTTTTATGGGTTTCAAACTCTGGCTCGGCATGTGGCATCACGAAAATATCATCGCAAACACCCAATTCTTCAGGATTTTTCCAATTTTTTGGATTATTACCCTTGTGAGCTTCCGGAGGTATCCCTGCAGCTTTAAAATAGGCCAAAACTAAATCTCCGTTTTCTTTATCCAAAGTCCATTTTGGAGCGACGGATAATACTGCAAATACAGGCAGACTAATATCCTCGGATAAATAGGTTCCAATAACGCCTCGTTCCTCCCATTTACTGATCCTTTCCCTTGTTTTATCAGAAATATAGGAAACAGGTATAATAAATGACCCAGACCTGAAGCTTTGGTCGCCTATCTGGAAATCGATCCCGTCCTTTTCTTTTTCGGGATTTATCACCCATTTGATCTCTGCCAACTGATCTTTTAAAAGTCCATATATCAGTCCATAAGGCTTAAGAGCATTTGAAACTGTTTGGGGATCGCTTCCCAGATCGATAACATAAGACCCCTTGGAGATATTGTTATATTCAGACTGAGAATGAGATGCTAAGCTGATTATAAGAGCAATCAACAAGCTTAAGATCCATCTTCGATTTTGTAGGGTGAAAATCATGAACAACAATAGAATATTATTAAATATCGGATTATTTAACCATTTACCCAATTAATAAGAATTAGATTGATTCATGGGTCGGTTTATCTTATGAAAGCCTTTAATTTAAGGCAGGAAATTCTTCAAAATAATAGTATTTTTGCCGCTCCAATACCAGAAGGAATGAAGCAGTATCAGAAAGAAATAAATAAAAGAAGAACCTTTGGAATCATTTCTCACCCCGATGCAGGTAAAACAACCTTAACGGAAAAACTTTTATTATTTGGAGGCGCGATCCAGGAAGCTGGAGCTGTAAAATCCAATAAGATCAAAAAAGGAGCGACCAGTGACTTTATGGAAATTGAACGGCAGAGAGGAATTTCTGTCGCTACTTCGGTTCTCGCTTTTGAATATAAGGATATAAAGATCAATATCCTGGATACTCCAGGGCACAAGGATTTTGCCGAAGACACCTTCCGGACCCTTACCGCCGTAGATAGTGTTATTGTGGTGATAGATGTGGCAAAAGGTGTCGAGGAGCAAACTGAGAAACTAGTGGAGGTTTGCCGAATGCGTAATATCCCGATGATAGTCTTTATTAATAAACTTGACCGCGAGGGAAAAGATGCCTTTGAGCTTCTGGATGAAATTGAACAAAAATTAAATCTTACGGTTACCCCTTTAAGTTTTCCTATAGGAATGGGTTACGACTTTAAGGGTATCTATAATATCTGGGAAAAGAATGTAAATCTATTCACCGGAGACCCCAGAAAGGATATCGAAGAAACCATCGAAATTAGTGATCTTGCTAATGAAGAACTGGACCAGCTAATAGGAGAAAAAGCTGCCGGAACACTTCGGGATGAACTGGAACTCGTACAGGGAGTTTATCCTGAATTCGAAAGGAATGCATACCTTGAAGGAAGGTTGCAACCAGTATTCTTTGGATCTGCTCTAAACAATTTTGGAGTACGTGAATTACTGGATTGTTTTATTAGTATTGCTCCCCCTCCCCGTCCCAAGGAGAGCGACACCAGGATAGTGAAACCCGAAGAAAAGGATTTTACAGGATTTGTTTTTAAGATCCATGCGAATATGGATCCTAAACACAGGGACCGTCTCGCCTTTGTAAAGATCGTTTCAGGCAAATTCGAAAGAAACAAGAATTACCTGCACGTAAGGAATAATAAGAATATGAAATTCTCTTCCCCTAATGCTTTCTTTGCTGAAAAGAAGGAAGTAGTGGATGTATCTTACCCTGGTGATATTGTTGGGTTACATGACACAGGGAATTTTAAGATCGGCGATACGCTAACAGAAGGAGAAACCCTTATGTATAAAGGTATACCCAGCTTTTCCCCGGAACATTTCAGGTATATCAATAATGCTGACCCTATGAAGTCCAAGCAATTGGAAAAAGGGATCGACCAGTTAATGGATGAGGGTGTAGCTCAGCTTTTTACCCTGGAAATGAACGGAAGAAAGATCATAGGTACAGTAGGGGCACTTCAATTCGAAGTTATTCAATATCGTTTGGAGCACGAATATGGAGCTAAATGTACCTATGAGAATTTGAATGTGCATAAGGCCACATGGGTAGAGCCGGAGAACGAAAAGAGCGAAGAATTTAAAGACTTTAAAAGAGTTAAGGCTAAATTCCTTGCAAAGGATAAGTCTGGACAATTGGTATTCCTTGCAGATTCTCAATTTTCATTGCAGATGACCCAGCAAAAATATCCTTCCATTAAATTCCATTTCACCTCAGAATTTTAATATTCCTGGATAGTATGTGCAACTGAAGTTAGGTTTACACGGATATCCCGCTACGGATTTAAATGATTAATAATCCTAAATTTTTGAAACAGTACACCTCCTGTAGGCTGATAAATTTTACTATTTTCGGATTCAAATCATATCCATGTCCCAAATAGATCAGTTCATCGCAGATTTCGCTTCGGCCGTATGGGGTATACCCCTCGTTATACTTCTTATTGGTGGAGGTCTTTACCTTCTAATTTATTCAAGATTTCTACCTTTCAGATATCTTGGCCACTCTGTTGAGGTCTTGCGAGGAAAATATAATAACCCCAATGATCCTGGAGATATAAATCATTTTCAGGCACTATCAACAGCTCTATCTTCTACCGTTGGCATGGGAAATATCGCGGGCGTTGCTGTTGCAATTGCAATTGGCGGGCCCGGTGCGATCTTCTGGTTATGGATTAGTGCCATAGTGGGAATGGCAACGAAGTTCTTTACCAACAGTCTTGCGGTGATGTATCGCGGAAAAGATACTGAGGGAAAGATACAGGGCGGGGTAATGTATTTTATAGTAGAAGGCCTAGGTAAGAAATGGAAACCACTCGCAGCATTTTTTGCAATTGCAGGTTTGGTGGGAGCCTTGCCGGTTTTCAACGTAAACCAGTTAACTCAGGCAATAAATTATATTTTGCTGGAACCCAACAATATTGAAACTGGCTTTACCTCAAGTTTGATAATCGGCATAATCCTTACACTTATCACCACAGTCGTTATTATTGGGGGTCTGGACAGGATAAGTAAAACGGTTTCTAAACTAGTACCGGCAATGGTTGCCCTATACTTCTTTTCCGTATTGATTATACTTTTTGTTAACTACACTGAAGTATGGAAGTATTTCAGCCTGATATTCACCGATGCGTTTGCCGCGAATAATTACAAAGGAGATCCATTACTGGGTGGAGTTCTCGGCGGACTTATCCTTTTAGGGATCAGAAGAGGTGCTTTTTCCAATGAAGCCGGAATTGGTACTGCAACAATGGCACACGGTGCAAGTAAAACCTCTGAACCCATAAGGGAAGGCCTTATCGCTATGTTGGGGCCCGCCATTGATACACTGGTTGTTTGTACCCTTACTGCAATGGCTATCCTGGTGACCGGGGTTTGGCAAAGCACAGATGTTAACGGAGTAAGCTTAACAGCGGCAGCTTTCCAGAACTCTATTCCATTTGTAGGAAATTATCTGTTATTGTTATGTATACTGGCCTTCAGTATTTCTTCCCTTTTCTCTTATTCTTATTATGGAACTAAATGTTTAAGTTTCTTAATAGGAGCTCAATACAAAAACTATTATAACTATATCTACGTAATGAGCATCATTTTGGGGGCGACAACTTCTTTAAGCTTCATCCTGAACCTTATCGACGGTTTCTTTGCCTTAATGGCAATTCCTACCATGATTGCCACCCTAATTATGGCACCAAGGGTTATGAAGGCTGCAAAAGTATATTTTAAGAAGTATACCTGATAAAATGGAATTTTAGTTTAGGAAAGCAATCATTTAGAACAAAAAAAAGAGATTCCGAATTAATTTAGAAATCTCTTTGTTTCAGTATAAAATTGACCTAAAAAATAATAATCTATGCCTGTCCGGTAGGTCCGAAGTTCAATGGTAATGGAGCTTTATCATAATCCCTGATCTCTCCATGGGCCTTTTCAAACTTGTTGATATTATCTCCCAGAGCTTTCAGTAATCTTTTTGCATGTTGTGGAGTAAGTATGATTCTTGACTTTACCTTGCTCTTCGGTCTTCCAGGCATGATATTTACAAAATCCACTACAAATTCAGAAACGGAGTGATTGATTATAGCAAGGTTTGAATAGGTTCCTTCTGCAACAGATTCATCCAGTTCTATATTTATTTTTCCTCCTTTGTTTTTTTTCTCTTCACTCATGATTTAAATTTTATCGAATTTACTTTATATTTTTTAAAATTTCAGCCATTACGCTTATAGTAAACGAAATCTGAAACTATAGGTTCGAGTCCGGAATTTCGAAAATCCACTGCTATTTGACCCCTGTGATAAGTTGAATGATTAACAACATGAAATAGGATATCCTTTACTGAGTTTTGGAATTTTTCACCTTTGGAGTTTTGATATGTGATGACCTTATCTAAATCATTAGATTCCAAGAGTTCAAGGCTTTTTTCAAAATTTTGCATTTCCATTTCTTTCATTTCATCCTTTTCCATGATATTCCAAACATCTACCTGGTCTTTTTTGCCTTCTATCCTATCATTCCATATAGCCTGGGCGTTCAAAACATGGGAAAATAACCGAACTGAATTCTCAGGAATGGCCAGATGAAGGTCGTCATCGTTAAACCTCTTTATTATTTCCAGATTGAAATGATTGGAGTACTTCAGTATTTCTTTAAAATAGTCCTTCATATTTCAAATATCGGTATAAATAAAAAAAGGCCCTGCGGAAACAGGGCCTTTTTTCTTTTAATTATCAGGAATTAGTTGTAGTTAACCTCCTGTTTCTTCTCAAGCATTTCGTCAAATTCCTCTTTGGATCCAACAATAATGCTGTCGTATTTTCTCATTCCTGTACCTGCAGGGATCTTATGTCCTACAATTACATTTTCCTTCAAGCCTTCAAGTTCATCGATCTTACCGCTTACTGCAGCTTCGTTCAGCACCTTAGTTGTTTCCTGGAAGGAAGCAGCCGAGATGAACGACTTGGTTTGAAGTGAAGCTCTTGTAATACCTTGTAATACCGGATTAGCAGTTGCAGGAATTACATCCCTTGCTGTAGCAAGATTTTTATCTTCTCTTCTTAGAATTGAATTTTCATCTCTAAGATCTCTTGGAGTGATGATCTGTCCTGGTTTCAGTTTTTCAGAATCTCCAGCATCCTCGATAACTTTCATTCCAA
>CAYWAB010000135.1:0-8119 GCA_964456105.1 uncultured Christiangramia sp.
ATAAATATAAAGAAGCCACTAATGCAATCGATTTTGGTTCCCACTGGGCGGAAGCAAGAAAGGATAGTCGTAACCGCGGGAACCGAAGCATTAACAGGCGTGTTATTTATATTATTATCATTCTACTTTTGATTTGTCTGTGGATACTAGATTTTGATTTATCCATATTTTCGAATCCCCGTTAAATGAGTGACGTAATTCAATTGTTGCCCGATCACGTTGCCAACCAGATCGCTGCGGGCGAAGTGGTGCAACGTCCAGCCTCGGTAATAAAAGAACTTCTTGAAAATTCAATAGATGCTAGTGCGAACCGCATTCAGGTTATAATAAAGGATGCGGGGAAAACCCTTATCCAGGTAATAGATGATGGAAAAGGGATGAGTTTAACGGATGCCCGGATGAGTTTTGAGCGTCATGCTACTTCGAAGCTTAAAATAGCAGATGATCTGTTTAATTTAAGAACTAAAGGTTTTCGTGGGGAGGCTCTGGCTTCTATTGCTGCGATAGCCCATGTTGAATTAAAAACAAAGACCGAAGATGACGAAATAGGTACCTGCATCAAAATTGAAGGCAGTCAGGTAAGTTCTCAGGAACCTTGTGTAACACCTAAAGGTACCTGCATCAGTGTAAAAAACCTTTTTTATAATATTCCAGCCAGAAGAAACTTTTTAAAGTCAGATTCTGTAGAACTTCGTCACATCATAGATGAATTCCAGAGAGTAGCTCTGGCCCATCCCGATATCAGTTTTTCTTTATCTCATAATGGGAGCGAATTATTTCAGCTTCCCCCAGCTAATTTCAGACAACGAATAACGAATATTTTCGGCGGTAAGACCAATGAAAAACTGGTCCCTGTAGAGGAAGATACCGAGATTGTTAAAATTACAGGATTTGTTGGAAAGCCAGAATTTGCTAAAAAGAGTAGGGGAGAGCAGTTTTTTTTCGTTAATAACCGGTACATCAAAAGTCCTTATCTAAATCATGCAGTTGTTGCTTCGTTTGAAGGACTTTTAAAGGATAAGAGTTATCCCAGTTATTTTTTATACCTGGAGGTAGAACCAAAATCTATCGATATCAATATTCATCCTACAAAAACGGAGATAAAATTTGATGATGAGCATGCTTTATATGCCATACTTAAAAGCACGATAAAGCATAGCCTTGGGCAATTTAATGTGGCTCCAGTTCTAGATTTCGAAAGAGATTCAGATCTTGATACCCCTTATGAATACAAAAATAAGCAGGCTGATGTTCCTCAAGTGGAGGTAGATAGAAATTTTAATCCCTTCCAAGATGAGATGTCATCGAAACATTCTTACACAGGTAGTAGTTACAGAAGGGAGAAACCGGCAGAATGGGAGAGTTTGTATTCTGGCACCGAAATCGAGACTGATTCAGGAATTGATATCAAGCAGATCGAATTTGAAAGTGAGGAAGTTACCGGTAAGCTTTTTGGTAATCAAGAGGAGCAGTTGGAAAAATCTACTTTTCAGCTTAATAAGAAATACATAATTTCCACTTTAAAGAGTGGACTTCTGGTAATAGATCAGCACCGGGCGCACACCAGGGTTCTTTATGAGGAATTACTCAAAAACATTACAGTTTCTGCGGCTGTGAGTCAGCAGCTTTTATTTCCCTTACATTTGAATTTTAATCATCATGAGATCGAAATGCTTAAGGAAATTCGGGAATCGCTCGAACAAACAGGATTTGTCTTTTCTAATATCGCGAAAGAAGGAGTGGAGATCATCGGGATTCCAACTCTTGTTTCAGAAAGTGAAGTAGAGATTTTACTGGAACAATTACTTTCAGACATTGAAAATGAGGTTCCCGACAACGGTTTTTCTCAAACTGATCGTCTCGCTAAATCTCTTGCGAATTCTATGGCAGTGAGATCTGGAACCATTTTGAACCAAGAAGAGCAGCAGCATATTGTTAACCGATTATTTGCCTGTAAAGAGCCGGCACTAAGCCCTTTTAATAAAACAGTGTTCACGACCCTATCGGTCGATGAACTTGATAAAAAATTTGCCTGATGGGAAGAATGACCGAAACCGTAAAGGTTCTATTGATAATTAATGTGATTTTCTTTATTGGAAGTCAGTTGATCGGAGATGTGGCCTATCAATATTTTGCTTTATGGTTCTTTAAGAATGATAATTTTGAAGTATGGCAGATAATTTCCCATATGTTCATGCACGGAAGTTTTATGCATATCCTTTTCAATATGTATGCATTATGGGCTTTTGGAAGTCCTATAGAGCAGATGCTCGGCCAAAAGAAATTCCTTATTTTCTATTTTGGAGCGGGTATAGGGGCTGCATTTCTCCACACCCTTGTAAACTTCTTTGCCTTTCAGAACGGTTATAATGAATTACTCGAATTAGGATGGACCCCTCCTGAAGTAATGAATTTTATAGAAGAAGCTTATTCAACCAACAGGTTTAGAATACCTT
This sequence comes from uncultured Christiangramia sp., assembly GCA_964456105.1. Lineage (GTDB taxonomy): Bacteria > Bacteroidota > Bacteroidia > Flavobacteriales > Flavobacteriaceae > Christiangramia. The sequence goes on from CAYWAB010000135.1 coordinate 2,457, forward strand.
CAGGGGTGGATGAGGATACTTTAAGGTCCATGCTTCAAGCTTATGCAAATCCGGCAGTTGGAGCTTCCGGGGCAATTTATGGTATACTTGTAGCGTTCGGGATGATGTTTCCTAACGTGCAGTTATTCCTTTTATTCGTGCCTGTTCCAATTAAGGCAAAATATTTTATTCCAGGATTAATTGCGTTAGATTTGTTTTCAGGTTTTACCGGTTATTCTATATTCGGTGGTTCCATAGCTCATTTTGCCCACGTAGGAGGTGCGCTTTTCGGCTTTTTAATGATGTATTACTGGAAAAAGAACCAGTTCAATGATAACCGTTGGTATTGATGAGGGGTAGAGATAAATTAAGATATAAGATTCAAACGGCTACGGTCACAGAGAAGCTAATTGCTGTGAATGTGATCGCTTTTATTTTGTTCTATCTTTTTAGAACGATAGCCTATCTCTTTAAGCTTCCCTCTGACTTTTTGCTGGAGTGGTTTGTTTTTCCCAAAGAGCCGGGAGAGTTTTTATTAAAGCCCTGGTCCATTATTACCTATTCATTTTTGCATAGTGGAATATGGCATATCCTTGGGAATATGCTTATCCTTTATTTTTCAGGCATTTATTTTCTTAACTATTTCTCCCCAAAAAGATTACTGAATTATTATTTCCTTGGTGTTATAATCGGAGCCCTTGTTTATATGCTTAGTTATAATCTATTCCCCGCCTTTCAGGGTACCGGACGCTCTTATTTGATGGGAGCCTCTGCAGGTGTTATGTCCGTTCTAATCGGTATAGCCTCATATATTCCAAATATGAGAGTCCGGTTGATGCTTATTGGGAGTGTGAAATTCTGGTGGATAGCAGCATTCCTATTGATCATAGATATAATTCAAATTCCTCTAGGAAATGCAGGAGGTCATTTGGCACATCTTGGAGGAGCTGCATTGGGTTATTTTTATACTAATCAGCTAAAGAAGGGCAGCGATATTGGTAAATGGTTCGAAAATATTGTTGATAGCATCACCTCACTATTCAAGCGAAGGGAGAAGAAAGCTAAAATGAAGACTGTTTATCGAAATGGAAAAAAAGTATCCAAATCTAAAGCTTCTTCCGGGAAGGTTAAAATGGATAAGGACGATAAACAGAAGAAGATAGACGCTATACTAGATAAGATAAGTAAAAGTGGCTATGATAGCCTGAGCAAGGCTGAAAAGGATTTTCTTTTTCAGGCAGGTAAAGAGGATTAAATGAAGAATCTTAATCTATTTGATAAATTTATATTTATCCTGAATTCCTTTGCGGCAACAGCTTTATTATTATCTTATCTTTTACCTCATATTCCGCCGAAGTCTTTTCCGCTTTTGTCAGTATTGAGTTTAGGGGTTCCTGTGCTTATTATCCTTAATGCGCTCTTTCTTGGCTATTGGATTATTCGATTAAAAAGACAGTTTCTCCTGTCCTTTATAATCCTCCTGTTGGGTTACAATTATGTGACCAGATTTGTAAGGTTCGCAGATGAAGATCTGGAAGATGGAGAAATCCCTGATATCTCATTTATGAGTTATAATGTTAGGATGTTCAATGCCTATGAATGGACGTCGAGGACTGATATTCCTGAAAAGATCACTGAGTTTATTTTCGAAAAGGATCCTGATATCCTTTGTGTACAGGAACATTATATAGGAAGTACAGATCTTGCCAGAAAATATCCTTATGAATATGTGAAACTGAAAGCTAAGAGCGCTGAATTTGGATCTGCTATCTTTTCCAGGTTCCCAATAATTAATCAGGGTTCTCTGGATTTTCCTCAACATGGAAACAATAATGCGATTTTTACCGATGTTGTAGTTAATAATAAGGATACTTTAAGAGTTTACAATGTGCATTTTCAATCACTTAACATTAAACCGGGTATAGATGAGCTTCAGAAAGAAGATTCGAAGAAATTATTGGGTAGGTTAGGCCAGGGTTTTTCATTGCAGCAGGAGCAGGCTGAAATGATGATGGGACATGTTAAAAAATCACCCTATAAAACAATAATCGCTGGTGATTTTAACAACACCAGTTTTTCTTATATCTATAATAAGATCAAACTCGATGGCCGATTTAAAGATGCATTTCTGGAAGCGGGAAGTGGATTCGGTAAAAGTTTTGATCTGAATTACTTTCCATTGAGGATAGATTTCATGCTCGTTGAAGAGGATATGGAAGTTTTAGATTTTGAGAAGTTTGAAGTTGATTATTCAGATCACTTTCCTATATTTTCAAGAATCAAGCTCTAATTGCTGATCCTGTAAGTAGGATAATGAAGCGTTTCCTTCATTGAAAAGTAAATCAAGAATACAAAGGTTGGAAATAAATCCTTCCTTTTGTTCGAATACCTGGTTATAGGGATGGTTTTCATACCCATAATCTGATTTAGCATCGACAAGGTGCCGGAGATCCAGCATATTTTTGGGCTTTAAAATAAATTCTTCGGTCTTTTCATAGTTCAAATCAATTTGAAGACTTTCTGCAACGAACTCCATGCACTTGTAGTTAAAGTCCATTAAATACTTGAACTTTTTACTATAAAGCGGGAAAAGCTCATCCTCGTAAAATTCAAAAAACGGCGAAGTTTGGTAAGAAGCTTTGAAAGCACGCCAATGCTGGGTCTGCCATTCAAAGCTGTTCTCTATTTGGACATTTTTATACTTCTGTTTTCCTTTATTTTTAAGTCCCAGGGCAGAACTGTGCCTGATTGGAATATTTAGGCTTAACTTCCCGTTCGCATCATAGATATACATCCTGTTGCGATAAGTTTGTTTCTGATAATTATCCTCATTCTCAAAAACAATCTTTTCTGATTTTGCAAGAGCTATCCATTGACTTACGGGGCCAAAATAGGAGGGATGAAGTAGAACGGTTTCCATTCTGTTTATGCTTCTCTTCGTTTTTTAAAGTACTTCCACCCAAAGAAGATCACAAGGACAATTAAAAAATAAGGGAGAAAAGAAGTGGGTTCACTATCACCTTTAACTGTAGTGAAAACTCTTTCCCAACGTATCTTGTCAAACCCTCGAGCATTTGTATCCCAACTCATCCAAATAAAGATTGGTTTTCCTACAATGTGATTTTCAGGGACATACCCCCAAGTTCGACTGTCTTCAGAGTTGTTCCTGTTATCTCCCATCATCCAGTAATAATTCTGTTTGAAGGTATAAGTGTCGATTGGTTGTCCGTTTAGTAGAACCTGAGTCCCATTTACCGATAATTCGTTATCTAATCCCATTTCATAGCCTTCATAGGTTTCTATGATCTCCTTGTAAAATGGCATACTTTCAGGAGTAATATTTACAGTAACTCCTTCTTTCGGAATGTAAATAGGGCCAAAATTATCATTATTCCAGTTTTGTTTTCCGTTATTAGGAAAAAGAGACGGATTCTTTACCCCGGCAGAATCAACGTATCGTCTGATGTTAGCCACATTCGGATGATTTTTGAATCTTTCGAAGGTTTCGTCAGATAATGCCTGAATGAAGAACACATTATTATTAGGATTATAGGAATAGCCGTCTGTTATATCGTATAATTCATAAAGAGTACGAGGATTGAAAGGCTGACCTTTTGTTGTGCCGACATAGGAAAACTGGGGTTTTGCTCTTTCAGGTAATTGAATTCGCTCCCCATTTATATGAACGTAACCGTTAACCACAGAAAGGGAATCGCCTGGTAGTCCCACAGCACGTTTAACGTAATTGGACTTTTTATCTATTGGTTTGTCATAGTGTTTTCCTGATCTGTCAAAGAACTTTCTTACAGTATCTACAGGCCAGTTAAAGACAACAATATCATTGTGTTCTACCTCTTCAAAACCTGGAAACCTGAAATAGGGTATTTGTGGTTTTTTTAAATAAGATTTAACCCCAAGGACTGGAATAGTATCATGTACCATAGGGAAAGCAATGGCGGTTTGAGGAGTCCTGGCCCCGTAATTAAATTTACTTACGAATAGAAAATCTCCTACAAGTAAAGTTTTTTCTAAGGAGGAGGTCGGAATAGTAAAAGGCTGAATGAAATAAGTATGTACTATCGTCGCTGCAATTACGGCAAATAGGATAGAGCTAATCCATTCTCCAGCTTCAGTGCGTGGTTTGAGATCACGATCCTGGATATAGGCATCTTGCGTAGCGTAATTCACATAGAAAATATATAATCCAAGAGAGAGTACTACAAAAAATGTTTCGGATGTTGAATTTCTACCGAAACTGCGAATAGTTTCAACCCAGATCACCGGAAAAATGATGAGATTCACTATTGGGATGAACATTAATACGACCCACCATTTTGGTCGGTTAATGATTTGCATTAGGATAATGGCGTTGTAAACAGGGATAGCGGCTTCCCATGCTTTTCTCCCGGCTCTTTGATAAAGTTTCCAGGTTCCAAGAAAATGAATTACCTGAATTATCAGGAAAAAAAGAAACCATTCAGTTAGTGTCATATCTTCTATTCTTTACTTTTAATAAGGCAGTATTTGACCTCAAACGTTACAATCTAACTTTGAAAAATATCGGCTAAAACATCTTTCATTGTATAAATGCCGGACTTGCCTTTAAGGAATTCGGCTGCAATTATAGCACCAAGAGCAAATCCTTGTCTGGACTTTGCAGTATGCTTTATTTCTATAGTATCAATTTCAGAATCATAAATAACCCTATGCGTTCCAGGAACATCTTTTTCTCTTTTAGCTATAATTGGTAGCTCATCACTTCCTGCTTCTTCAAGTTGCCAGCCTTTGAGCCTGGAGTTTCTTTCGATAATCTGTTCAGCCAAACTAATCGCTGTTCCGCTTGGGGAATCAAGTTTTTGAAGGTGGTGTATCTCTTCGATTTCTACCGAATAATCCTCGAGAGTGCCCATCATGTCGGCAAGCTTTCGGTTTAATTCGAAAAATATATTTACGCCAAGACTAAAATTTGAGGCATAAATAAATCCTGAATTATTTTCCTTGCAGATATCCCTGGCTTTTTCATATTCTTCAAGCCAGCCTGTAGTTCCGGATACTACCGGAATATTATGTTTAAGAGAAGTGGTGATATTCTTAAAAGCAGCCTTTGGAACACTAAAATCTATTGCGACATCTGCTTTGCTTTTATTAAGGTCATAAGTTTCTATATCTTCGCTTACTCTTAAAACGATCTCGTGTCCTCGATTTTGGGCTATTTCCTCAATGGTTTTTCCCATTTTTCCATAACCTAGGAGAGCAATTTTCATGATTAAAAATTTAGGTTTAATGTTAAACCATAATTGGTTTTTCCTGTTAACGTATCGAAGTTTAAGTTTGGTTTTAAACTTAGATCTTCATCAACGTTGAACTGCCTTAAATGTGCTTCTACGTTAGCATCGATAATATTCAAAACGTAAACCCCGACCGTTACCAGAATTGATATTTCTTTATTTTTCTGGTAAAATTCTTGGGCTCTTATAAGGCCGTCTGTAGTGATTCTTCCTTCAAAATCATCCTTCCTTCCCGCAAGTCTTGCCTTGTAGGCGTCACGATAGCGGTCATATTGTTTGTCATTTTCTAGGTAAAAGTAAATTCCTGTTCCAATACCTGCGTACGCAATAGGAATTTTCCAATAGCTTTTATTGTAGGCCTGTCCTAATCCGGGAAGTATGGCGGAATAAAATGCG
>CAYWAB010000136.1:0-7915 GCA_964456105.1 uncultured Christiangramia sp.
TGTGTTCATTTTGTTGCCCGAAGAATTCGCGAGGGCTGATTTCTGAGAGTTCGATGAGAAGTTCGTTCAAAAGCTTTTGGTTTTTAGATGAAGCATTGCAGATTTAAATAGATCATTTTTATTTGTCCTTCGTATTTCAATATCCTAATTTTGAATCAGAATTAGGAGTATTATTTTAAAATTTGAAGAAGCGATCACTGAAAATAAAATTATATTCGCCTTCTATACAAACTTAAACAAAATAACCAGTCTCAAATTAAAAAAATATTAACAATCACCTATGCCGATCATTACTTTAACGACCGATTTCGGGGAAAAAGATTATTTCGCTGGCGCGGTTAAAGGGGCAGTTTATAGTGAACTAAGTGATATTAGGATTGTTGATATTTCTCATTCTGTTTCTCCCTTTCACATCAGTGAAGCTGCATATATTATCAAGAACGCCTATAAAAGCTTCCCAAGAGGGACTATTCATATCATTGGAATTGATTCTGAACTTACTCCCGAGAACAAACACCTGGCGGTAAAACTTGATGATCATTATTTCATTTGTGCCAATAACGGGATACTTTCTTTGCTGGCTTCAGAAATTAAGCCGGAGAAGATCGTGGAGATCAATATTCATGATAAGATACAGACCAACTTTCCAGTTCTGGATGTATTCGTGAAAGTAGCCTGTCACCTTGCCCGTGGAGGCACCCTTGAAGTAATAGGGAAAAGCGTTAGTGAAATAAAGTATCTCAAACAATTCGAACCTCTTATCAATTCTGAAAAGGATCAGATCCTTGGGCATGTGATCTACATTGATAATTATGGCAACGTGATCACCAATATTTCCCGCAAGCTTTTCGAGAATGTAGGTAAGGGAAGAAAATTTACTATAAGGGCCAGGCGGGTCAACTTCAGCGAGATCTATGAAACCTACAGTCATGCCATCAATTTTAAGGTAGAGAAGGAAAATCGTAAGGAAGAAGACGGAAAGAAACTGGCAGTTTTCAATTCGGCCGGATATATAGAACTGGCGATGTATAAAAGCAATCCTAGTACGGTAGGAAGTGCTTCCAGTCTTTTTGGACTGGAATATAGGGATACAGTAACCATAAATTTTGAGTAGATGTTAGTACGGATCGTGAAAATGGGATTTGAAGAAAGCAAGATAGATACGTTCCTTGCTAATTTTGAAGCGAATAAAAAGAAGATACGAGGATTCAATGGCTGCGAATTCCTGGAACTTTACAGGGATAAGAACAATACAACCCGGTTTTTTACGTATAGTTACTGGAAAAATGAAAAGGCCCTGGAAGAATATCGCAATTCAGAGCTTTTTAAGGAAGTGTGGGCAAACACTAAAGTGCTTTTCAATGAAAAACCCGAAGCCTGGAGCGTAGAGAAAACCGAAAGTCTATACTAAAAACATTGAGTTAGGAGAAATGTTCGCAATTCTAAATAAGGAAATACAGTCTTTTTTTTCAGGCATCACTGGATACCTCGTAATAGGACTTTTTCTTATTGCTTGCAGTTCGTTCCTGTTTTTATTTTCCGGAAGCTATAATATCCTGGATAGCGGATTTGCCGATCTAAAAGCATTCTTTGATCTCGCCCCCTGGATTTTCATTTTTCTGATTCCTGCTATTTGCATGCGCTCTTTCGCCGACGAACATCGTATGGGAACCATGGAACTTCTCTTAACCCGACCTATAAGCACAGGAAATTTAGTTGCAGGAAAGTATCTTGGAGTCCTAGTACTTATAATACTTGCCATCATTCCAACATTGCTTTACGTAATCACCATTCATGAATTGGGAAGACCTGAAGGAAATTTTGATGCTGGCGCCACTATTGGATCTTACTCAGGCTTAGTGTTTCTTGGGGGATGCTATGCTTCTTTAGGAATTTTTTCTTCCAGTTTAACTTCCAATCAGATCGTTGCTTTTTTAACAGGGGTATTCTTATGCTTCCTTTTCTTTTTTGCGTTCGAGGGAATCAGCAATACCAATCTTTTTGGTTATTCGGGTTATATAGTAGAATATTTTGGGATTAGTTTTCACTATAAAAGCATTAGCCGTGGAGTTATAGATACAAGAGATATCATATACTTCTTAAGTTTCATCTTTTTGTTCCTAAAGCTCACCCAGATAAATATTTCCAGAACGGCAAAAAGGAACCAGTGATGCAGAGGAACAAGGCCCAATCCATATTAGTGCTCCTCGTGATCCTTTTCACGGTAAACTGGCTGTCTGGTGAATTCTTTATGCGAATAGACCTTACCCAGGATAAAAGATATACCCTTTCCCCTGCAGCATTAGAGATAATTGATGATGTTGAGGATCCCGTTGTATTTGATGTGTTCCTCGAGGGAAGTTTCCCGGCCGAATTCCGCAGACTCAGCAATGAGACCAGGGAAATGCTGGAAGAGTTTGCAGCTCAAAACCGGAACATACATTTCAATTTTATCGATCCCCTGTCCGAAGGTGATGATGCCAATGCCATTGCCGAGGAATTCTATAACCTGGGAATGACCCCTGCCCGAGTGAACGTAAGAGAAAGTGGTAAAAGCAGTGAAACCATTATTTTTCCATGGGCAATAGCCAATAGTGGAGAAAAAACGGTGAAGATCTCCCTGCTAAAAAATCAGATTGGCGCAACAGATGAAGACCGGGTCACGGCTTCTGTTCAGCAACTGGAGTATGCCCTGGCCAACGGACTAAGCAAGCTTATCTATCCAAGACTGAAAAAGATTGCGGTTATGCGTGGAAATGGGGAATTGGAGGACAGAAGAATCGCTAATTTTATTAAAACCATACAGGAATATTACTTTATAGCTCCCTTTACCCTCGATTCGGTAGCAGAAAATCCTCGCAAAACCCTGCAAGAGCTTAAGGAATTTGATCTTGTCATAGAGCCAAAACCTACGGAAGCCTTCACTGAAAAAGAAAAATATGTTCTTGATCAGTACCTGATGAATGGTGGTAAAATGCTATGGCTTGCCGAGGTAACCAATATGGAAACGGACAGTTTGTTCAATACAAACGCTTCTGCAATAGCGCTTCACCGGGATCTCAATTTGGGAGATTACTTCTTTTCCTACGGAGTAAGGTTAAATCCGGCCCTTGTTAACGACCTTTATTCCGCGCCGATCATTCTGGCGAGTGGAACTGGAAATGACACAAGATTTAATCCTTACCCCTGGTTTTACAGTCCGCTAACCAGCTCACCCAACGATCATCCGATAATTAACAACATTGAAGCGGTAAAGTTCGAATATGCAAATCCAATAGACACCCTTGCGAACCCTGTCTCTAAAACCATTTTGCTTAGCAGTTCTCCCAGGACCAAGGTAGAGGGCGTTCCATTACAGATCAGTTTAGATATGGTAAGCCTCAAACCCAACATTCCAAGTTATGATGACGGGGAACAACCCCTCGCGGTATTACTGGAGGGCGAATTCAGATCGGTTTACCAGAACAGGATCAAACCTTTTGAACTATCAAATGCCAGGGATTTTAGTATAGAAACAAAGATGCTGGTAATCTCCGATGGAGACGTTATAAAGAACGACCTGCAATCTGGAAAGCCCCTGGAACTTGGTTTCCAGAGATATACAGGAAATACTTATGGCAACAAGGAGTTCCTGCTCAATTCGGTAAATTACCTACTGGATGATACCGGACTCATCGACATTAGGTCCAAAGAGGTGAGCCTTGCCTTTATGGATACTGAAGAAGTTTCAGAAGAAAGAGAGAAATGGCAACTGGTGAATCTCCTTGGCCCAATTGCCTTGCTCCTGGTCTTCGGTTTTTGCTTCAAATACTACAGAAGGCGTAAATACATCAAGTAAGCCTTTTGAAGGTTGCAGTTTTCAAAAAAATGATTACATATTAACAATTTTATTTACCTAAAGGTTTGTAACCATTTGTTTTTCAGTATTTTGAAACTTAAAATCATTCCAGGACTGTTAATAAAAACTCCTGGAACGAGCCTGAATTTTTGACTTATTAAAATATATTTGTATTTGATTCAAAATAAATCAAAAATAGCCGATGAAATTTATCGTATCCAGCAATTATCTGCTGAAACAGCTACAAATACTTGGAGGGGTAATCAATAACAATAACACTTTACCTATTTTAGACAACTTTCTTTTTGATCTTAAGAACGACGAACTAACCGTTTCCGCTTCAGATCTTGAAACAACAATGTCTGCAAAACTTAAGGTGGAATCAGATTCAGAAGGAAAGATCGCTGTCCCGGCGAAACTTCTTTTGGATACGCTTAAAACCTTTCCTGAACAACCCTTAACCTTTGTAGTTGAAGATAACAATACCATAGAATTGAGTTCTAACCATGGTAAATATGCGCTTGCATATGCCGATGGTGAAGAGTTCCCGAATCCTGTAGAACTTGAAGAACCAAGCAGTACGGTAGTAGAAGCTGATATCCTGGCCTCTGCCATCTCCAAAACGATTTTCGCTTCAGGAAACGATGACCTAAGGCCGGTGATGAGCGGCGTGTTCTTCCAGTTCAAAGAAGATAGCTTAACATTCGTTGCTACAGATGCTCATAAACTCGTTAAATATTCCCGTGAAGATATTTCGGCTAACCAGACCGCGGAGTTCATCATGCCTAAAAAACCATTAAATCTTTTAAAAGGTATTCTGGCCGGTAATGATTCAGAAGTTCTTATTGAATATAACGATTCCAACGCGAAGTTCACCTTTGACGATACGCAGCTTATTTGCCGTTTGATAGACGGAAAGTATCCCAATTACGAAGCAGTGATCCCTAAGGAAAATCCTAATAAACTTACGATAGAAAGGAATCAGTTCCTTAGTTCGGTAAGAAGGGTTTCCATATTCTCGAATAAGACCACTCACCAGGTAAGACTGAAGATCGCCGGAGCCGAATTAAATATTTCGGCAGAAGATGTTGATTACAGCAATAAGGCAGAAGAACGTTTAACCTGCTCCTACCAGGGTGATGATATGCAGATAGGTTTCAATTCCAGATTCCTTATCGAAATGCTGGGTAACCTTACCTCAGACGAAGTGATGCTGGAAATGAGCCTTCCTAACCGCGCAGGTATACTTACCCCGGTGGATGGACTGGATAAAGGTGAAAAGATCACCATGCTTGTAATGCCGGTGATGCTGAACAACTAAAAATATTGGTTTTCCAAATTAAAAAAGCCCGTTCAAAAATTGAACGGGCTTTTTTCTACTAACTAATTAAATGAAAAAACCAACTACTAAAATTTTTATTTCAGGAATTCGATGGTCAAAGGATAGTAAGGCATCTCGCCGTTACTCACTTTAATAGCATTCATTATTGGAAGAATAAGCGCGATCAATCCAATGATGATGATCATAAGTAGTCCGATCCCGAATAACAATATAAGTGGAATACTTACAATGCTGTAAATGAAAAGGCTGATCTGGAAATTAATGATCATCTTCCCGTGCATATCCATTCCTGCTACTTTATCTTTTTGAGTTAGCCATAAGATAAGAGGAACAATAAATCCCCCAATACCTGTCACCAGATCCAATAACTGGCTAAGGTGAGTTATGACCAACAATTGTTTGTCTTCTCTCATAATGATTTTTTGATGGTTATCCAGAGGCTTTAGAAAAGCATCTCTATATAAAAGACGAATAGAAAACTGCTTTGTTACAAAATTTCCGTGTAAATTTAAAAATGTTAAATAGCAAACAGGCTATTACATACATTTAAATCTGATCTTAAAATTTCCTTTTATGAAAAAACTCATTATTCCATTTCTTTTATTTCAGGTCGGTCTTTTCGCCCAGAACCAGGTGGTTTCGAACCTGGAATCCCAGAAAGATAAATATGGCCAGATCGCACATACGATCTGGGAATATGCCGAGATGGGCTACCAGGAAGAAAAAAGCTCTGCGCTACTGGCCAGTACCCTGGAAGAAGAAGGCTTTAAAATAGAAATGGGAGTAGCGGGAATACCTACGGCCTTTATTGCGGAATATGGCACCGGCGGGCCTGTAATCGCGATTCTGGGTGAATATGACGCGCTTCCGGGGATTTCCCAGAAAGCTATTCCGGAAAAAGCTACCAACAATGGAGAAGCAGGTCATGCCTGTGGCCATCATTTATTTGGGACCGCATCTACCGCCGCGGCTATCGAGGTAAAAAAATGGTTGGAGAAGAATAATCAGCAAGGGACCATTCGTTTCTATGGGTGCCCTGCGGAAGAAGGTGGATCCGGTAAAGTATATATGGTAAGGGAAGGTTTGTTCGACGATGTTGATATTGTTCTTAATTGGCATCCTTCTGCAAAAAACGCCGCTAATCCAGGGATTGCCCTGGCTAATAAATCGGCTAAGTTCAGGTTTTATGGTAAATCAGCTCACGCGGCCAGTGCCCCGGACAAAGGAAGGTCGGCCCTGGATGCAGTGGAAGCGATGAACTATATGGTAAATATGATGCGGGAACATATCCCGGCGAGTTCGCGTATTCACTATGTTATTACCAGCGGCGGAAAAGCTCCGAACGTGATTCCAGATTTTGCAGAAGTATATTACTATTCCCGTCATCCCAACCGGGAAGAAGTAAAACAGATCTTTGAGCGTATGGTAAAAGCTGCTGAAGGCGCGGCTATGGGAACAGGAACTAGAATGGAATATGAGATAATAGGTGGGACTCATGAGCTACTGCCAAATCTGACCCTTCAGAAATTAGTACATAAGAACATGACCCAAATAGGAGGCTTTGAATACTCTTCTGAAGAGAAAGAATTCGCGGAAGCCATTGCCCCTAGCCTTGATATCGAAAAAGTAAACTATAGCGATGCCGAATCTGTTGAGCCTTTTACTGAAGAGATACCATCTTCCGGATTTGGTTCTACAGATGTTGGGGACGTGAGTTTTGCAGCGCCAACCGTGGGCTTTAGAACGGCTACATGGGTTCCGGGAACACCGGCTCATAGCTGGCAGGCAGTCGCTGCAGGGGGAATGAGCATCGGCGAGAAAGGCATGCTTTTAGCAGCCAAAACTCTGGCCTTGAGCGCCATTGAGCTATTCCAGTCTCCGGAAGTGATTAAAGAAGCGAAACAGGAGTTCAGGAAACGTCGGGGTGATAATTTCGTCTATGAGCCACTGATTGGTGACCGGGAACCTGCACTGGATTATCGTGAATAAACCGTATTAGTAAAGGCCTTTCTTTATTATTACCTTTGCAGGCATGAAATTGAATGATACCATAGTCGCCCTGGCCACACCATCTGGTGCCGGTGCAATTGCCATTATAAGAGTTTCAGGTCCTGAAGCACTCAACATAGTTTCTCCGCTTTTTAAGGCAAAGAGTAAGAAAGTCCTAAAGAATCAGCCTACACATACCCTGCATTTAGGTAATATCATGGATGGTGAACGGGTGATCGATGAAGTACTGGTTTCCGTATTCCGGGCTCCAAAATCTTATACCGGGGAGGAAACCGCTGAAATATCCTGCCACGGAAGCCCTTATATACAACAGGAGATCATTCAATTGATGATTAGAAAAGGATGCCGGGCTGCAGAGGCAGGGGAATTCACACTTCGCGCTTTCCTTAATGCCAAAATGGACCTTAGTCAGGCAGAAGCTGTTGCCGACCTTATCAATTCTGAAAATGCCGCTTCCCACCAGATGGCCATGCAGCAAATGCGGGGCGGATTTTCCAACGAGATCCAGAAACTCAGGGAAGAGTTGCTGAATTTCGCCTCTTTGATCGAACTGGAGCTTGATTTTGCAGAAGAAGATGTTGAATTCGCCAACCGTGACCAGTTCAGAGATCTTGTTTCAAGGATTCAGACCGTTTTAAAAAGATTGATCGACTCTTTCGCGACAGGTAATGTATTGAAAAATGGGATCCCCGTGGCCATCGTGGGCGAACCGAACGTTGGTAAAT
>CAYWAB010000137.1:0-7847 GCA_964456105.1 uncultured Christiangramia sp.
ACTAATACTCCGTAAAGCTTGATGCGTGATGGCTCTGGGGGGCTCAAAACCTCAGAGCCGCCAAATGCTTATATTTTGATGTAAGTGGTCTTGTCATTTTTTGTTTCTTAAGTATGTCAACGATATTAGTTCTGAGTACGCTCAGAACAGTGTTAAGCTCACAGGCTTATCACTAACCTTTTAAGGTGGCTATAGCAACGGGGCTCACCTCTTCCCATTCCGAACAGAGTAGTTAAGCCCGTTAGCGCAGATGGTACTGCTATCATTGTGGGAGAGTATGTCGCCGCCTTCTTCTTGAAAACCCCTTTAGTATAACTGAAGGGGTTTTTTTATTTTATATCCTATAAAAAATAAGTCTTACCTTATAATTCAATTTTGAGTATATTGATGAACTAACCAATTCAATAACTCCAAATGCAACGAAATTATACCGTTGTTGGTCTTATCCTGATCACTTTCTTCGTAATTTCTTTCTTAACCAATATCCTGGGTGCATTAAATCCAAGCGCATCAGCAAGTTTTGTGCTAACCGAAACAATGGCCGGGTTTTTACCTTTTTCATTCTTTATAGCCTACGGAATAATGTCTATACCCGCCGGTTTTCTTCTAGAATCATATGGAGAAAAAAGAATGATGGTATCAGGATTTATCCTTGCATTTATAGGATCTCTATTTTTTGCCCTATTCCCTAGTTTTTGGTTGTTTGTTGTAAGTTTATTTGTAATTGGAGCCGGGATGGCAATCTTACAGGTGGTAATAAATCCGCTTTTAAGAGTGGCGGGTGGAGAAGAACATTACGCTTTTAACTCGGTTCTTGCTCAATTAATGTTCGGGCTTGCTTCATTTATAAGCCCTTTTATCTATTCTTTTCTAGTGGTGAATATGACAGATCCTGAGTCCTCTTCACAAATTAATATATTGAATAAGTTGGTAAGTGATGAAATGACCTGGACCATAATGTATTGGGTATTCTCCTGTGTCTCCATAATCATGATAATTATTATACTCTTGACACCAATGCCTAAGATATCTTTAAAAGAAGAGGAGAGGATTGGTAAAATAAACACTTATCTAAAACTTTTCAGGAACAGAACCATTATCTTATATTTCTTTGGGATATTCTGTTATGTGGGAATAGAGCAGGGAATATCATATTGGATGTCAAAATTTCTTCAAATCTATCACGGATTGGATTACGAAACTACCGGTGCAATTGCCGTGGGAAGGTTCTGGGGTCTTATGACCATCGGGGGAATAGCTGGTCTTTTACTATTAAAGATTCTGGATAGTAAATTGGTATTAAAAGTTTTTACTTTACTTGCCATTATTTCCTTTTCTGCAGGGTTGTTTGGCTCTACAGAGATTTCTTTTTACGGTTTTCAGATAAGCGGTTTCTTTCTGGCAGTAATGTTTCCCATTATTATCTCTTTGGGACTTAATTCTCTTAAAGAACATCATGGTTCTGCGGCGGGAATCTTTATGTCTGGTATCATGGGGGGCGCGATTTTTCAAATTTTAATCGGCTTCCTGGGTGATGCCTATTCTTTAAAGATTGGTATGTTTTTCAATTTTATAGGTCTGCTCTATATTTTTAGTATAGGATTCTGGGCCAAACCACTGGTAAATAACAAAACGATAAAATGATCTAATTGGTCTAGTTAGGGCGTTGAATTGTATAATGGTGTCGTAGGAAATTATTCTATCATAAATTGAAGTGATGACCCTTCATTGCTGGATTATCCAACTCAGCATTTAAAACATAATTCCCTTCCGGGTTACTTTGAACCTTCAGGCATCTGTTTAATTAAATAAATCAGTCTTTTATGAAATCCTTGAAATCCTCAAAGAATTCTTCTAATTTAAGCATGTTATTGGCAAGGAATTCCTTTACCCTGGGCCAGTCTTTCTTGTTATGAATCGAAACTCCTGGTAATTCGATATATATTCTGCCTATGATCTTAGCCTCTGGCAGTTCATATTCACTTTCATAAATTACCCCGGGAAGATATTCGCTGGTAAGAATATTTTTGAGTGATTCCAGCTTTTCGAAATAATAAGATCTTATTAATTCATCCTCATCTATTACATCTATAGAAACCTGGGCCAGTTTTCGGTTAAAGGTAAATTTCAGCTGTATCTCCTTTATTTTGGTATTGTAAAGAATCCATTTTCTAGGGTATTCTTTTCCAAAACTGGTCCAGAACTCCTGTCTTAGGTTTTTTGATTCTTCCCTGGAAAACATCAGAGGAAATATGCTAATAGGATTCCTAAAATAATGACACCCAACTTAGAAGCATTGAATGAATGATTTTTTGATGCCTCAAAGAGGATAGTGGTAGAAACGTGAAGGAAAATTCCAATTACAATGGCATTTATATAGTTTCCATATTCGGCTATAAGGTCGAGATTATTTTTAAGCCAGCTTCCCAGAGGAGTCATCAAGGCAAAAAATCCTAAAAAGAGAAATGTATTCGGTTTGCTGATCTTACTCTTTAGTAGAAAAACCGAAAGGATTGCTGCTACTGGTACCTTATGAATTACTACTCCATTTAGAAGGTGGTTGTCTTCGTCTAAAGGGAAGCCTTCCAGCAAGGAATGCAAACTTAAACTTATTAAAAGCATTAAAGGAAAAACCTTCGAGTTCTCATGAAAATGTAAATGACCATGTTCAACTCCCTTTGAAAGGAATTCCAGAACGATCTGTAATAACAATCCTAGTAGAATAAAGACACCTATGCCTGTTCCAGAATTATTATAAACATCGGGTAACAGCTCCAAAACAGTTACTGCCAGTAGATAGGCTCCACTAAAAGCAAGTAGCAACTTAAATCCTGATGAACTGTCTGGCTTAAGGAACAGAGAAATAATATAACCGGCTAGTACCGCTAGGATAGGTAGTAAATATATATATAGGCTGTCGTACAAGTTGATAATGGTTGGTTGTTAAAAGTATAGCTACGTGCAAGGCTTGAACTATCCTTTAAATATTATAGTTTCGGGCAAAATTAACTTATTTTTGTCGTTCTATAAAGCAGTACTATGGCTAAAAATTATAAGATGATCGCTAAAACACTATTTGGTTTTGAAGCGATACTGGCGAAAGAATTACTCGATCTGGGGGCAATGGATATAAAGCAGGGAAACCGGATGGTAAGTTTTGTGGGGGATAAGGGATTTATGTATAAGGCTAATCTTAGCCTGAGAACTGCCATAAAGATTCTTAAGCCTTATGAAAGTTTCAAAGTAAATTCCGAGCAGGAGCTTTATGATAATATTAAAAGATTACCATGGGAAGAGTTTCTTGATGTGAATGGAAGCCTGGCCATAGATTCAGCAGTGCATTCAGAAATTTTTACTCATTCACAATATGTTGCATTAAAGACCAAAGATGCCATCGTAGACAGGTTCCGGGAAAAATTCGGAAAGCGTCCCGATATTGATCTTGATTTCCCGGATCTTAGAATAAACATTCATATCGAAAAGAATTACTGCAATGTGTCCTTTGATAGTTCCGGAGATTCTTTACATAAAAGAGGATACCGGTCGGCAACTAATATTGCTCCTATCAATGAGGTGCTAGCGGCCGGAATGTTACTGTTATCAGGTTGGAGCGGGCAGTGCGATTTTCTTGATCCAATGTGCGGAAGTGGAACTATACCAATAGAAGCAGCGATGATCGCCTGCAATATCCCCCCTAATATTAATAGAAAGGAATTTGCCTTTGAGAAATGGAAAGATTGGGATGAAAATCTTTTTGACAAAATTGAGGAATCAGCCATGAAAAAGATCAAGGATTTTCATTTTAAAATTAAAGGATACGATAAAGCTCCGTCTGCCGTGATGAAGGCTAAGGATAATGTGAAGAATGCAAACCTTTCAGAATTTATAGAAATACAACAAAAGAACTTTTTTGAAAGTGAAAAGGAAACCGATGGGTACCTACACATGCTCTTTAATCCGCCTTATGGTGAAAGATTAGAAATAGATATAGAGAAGTTCTATTCCGAAATTGGCGACACACTAAAACAGAATTACCATGGTACTCATGCGTGGTTCATCGCAACTAATATGGATGCGATTAAAAGTGTTGGACTTAGAGCTTCTAGAAAGATAAAATTATATAACGGACCTTTGGAAGGACGCTTGCTTAAATATGTGATCTACGAAGGTTCTAAAAAGAGAAGCAAACAGCAGGAGGATTAATTACTTATTCCTTATTCTTTTTATACAGAGGGATTAAGTAGGAAATAGAATATCCGTATCCTGCACCAAATTCACTGGCATCGTAAGTTCTTCCAAAGCCTGGAATAGAAAGGTTGTCTAAATTGCCTGGTGTACTTTGACCTATCCTCCTTTTTAGTTGCACATTCGCGGAGAGGAACAGGTTGTTCAACACTTCGACTTTTAAACCAACCATTATTTCTGCCCAGCTTGCGGTGAGTCCACTAGTTTCCTGGTTAACTTCTCTAATATCCGGACCGTAATAATTCGAGGAGGTATAGATACGGTATTGTTCAAGAGTTTGTGAGAAAGTGGCGAACCCGTACCTGACACCTACAAAGATACTGTTCTGCATATCCTGCCAGTTATCATAGGCGTTATAATCTCCACCAATTTTTATATAGCTCCCGTTCGAGGTAGTTTGTATGTTATCTCCCTCAAATGTGAACTCTTCTGTTCCTATTTCGGCAGCGGCGTAAAAGTTATTGTAAACCCTGTAATCACCAACAAGTTCAATTCCCTTGTAGTTATCATCAATTAAGGACCTTAGAGGTTTGCTAAGATCTACACCCACTCTTATCCCGTATTTTTCCTTGTATTTAATTGTGTCCTGAACCTGATTTTGACCAAATAGGGTAGAAGCAAAAAGAAAAAATAAAATTAGACTAGAAAAATATCGATACATGTGCCTGATTTTCATTTTCAACATTGGGTTGCTCTATGCGGATATCTTCGATCCAGTTTTCTCCGGTTCCAGGTTCAGTGATGTCTGCTTTCAGGGCTACATAGGAGATTCTAAAAGCACAAGCCCTGTTGATATATTCTTCCTCACGACCATAACTGAAAGTGAGAATATCTGAATTTCCTTGATCTTCCGCATCGGTAGATGCGGGAGCGTTCAGTGTGAATACGAATTCAGAAACATCATTATCTGTTCTTAAAGGTATGGCGATACTATCCCTGCTAAAGCGGTCGTATATAAAGGTAGAATCATTAGCAACGGACCGCACCCTAAGGTTTTGAGGAGCTTGTGGATCGAATGGCGCCTCGCTTTCATAAAACCTTATAATAAGGAGGGGAGTAGTGTCTGTTGTTTCCGGACAAATATCATCTCGCTGACATCCGGGAAGGAGAATTATGGTTAAAAGGAGAATTATTAAACTGGAAATATATCTTGTCATCTATCTTCTTTCTAAACAAACAACATTCTCTACATGATGCGTTTGAGGGAACATATCTACAGCCTGGGTTGCTGTTACTTTATAATAATCATCTAAAAGTGAAAGATCTCGAGCCTGTGTTGCCGAATTACAACTCACATAAACAATTCGCTGGGGTAAGATACCGATAATTTGCTGTACCACGTCCTTATGCATTCCATCCCTTGGAGGATCTGTAATGATCACATCTGGTTTGCCATGCTGAGCTATAAATTTATCGGTAAATACTTTTCGCATATCTCCCACATAGAACTCGACATTTTCAATTTTATTACGTTCTGCATTTTCTCTGGCATCTTTAATTGCCTCGGGTACCGCTTCGACCCCAATAACCTTACTAGCTCTTTTAGCCACGAACTGGGCTATGGTTCCTGTGCCTGTGTAAAGATCATAAACCAGTTCGTTACCTTTAAGATTAGCGTAGTCCCTTGCAATTTTATAAAGCTTATAGGCCTGGTCTGAATTGGTCTGGTAAAAGGATTTAGCGTTTATCTTAAACTTTAAGCCTTCCATTTCTTCAAAGATATGGTCTCTCCCACTATGGCAAACAACCTCCTGATCGTA
Source organism: uncultured Christiangramia sp. (assembly GCA_964456105.1). Classification (GTDB taxonomy): domain Bacteria; phylum Bacteroidota; class Bacteroidia; order Flavobacteriales; family Flavobacteriaceae; genus Christiangramia. The sequence goes on from CAYWAB010000137.1 coordinate 6,006, forward strand.
AATGGTGTCATTTGGCTTATTATTAATTATATATTGAAGGGAGGTGATCTCAGGAAATCTGGAAATCATCGCATCTAGTAACAGATCTCTTTCTGATTTTTTGTCTTCAAAGAACTGAACTACTACCATAATTTCTCCGATAGAAGAAGTACGAATCATAAGGGTTCTTAAAAGTCCTTCCTGATTTCTTGTATTGAAGAATTCAAGGTTATTTTCGGTGGCAAATTCCTTTACAAAATTTCTGATCGAATTGCTTGGATCTGCCTGTAAATGACATTTTTCGATATCCAGGATCTTGTCCCACATGCCTGGGATGTGGAAACCCAGGGCGTTCCTATTGTCTATTTCCTCTCCGCTTTGAATTTCGGCTTGGGTAAGCCATCGACTATTGCTGAATGAAAATTCCATCTTATTTCGGTAGAAATAAATATTTTCACTTCCCAGAATTGGAGTTACTTCCGGTAATTCTATTTTCCCGAGTCGGCGAAGATTATTTTCAACTTCCTGTTGCTTGTACTGAAGTTGATACTTATACTCCATGTTCTGCCATTTGCACCCTCCACAGGTGCCAAAATGCCTACAAACTGGCTGAGTCCTTTTATCTGATAATTTATGGAACTCAACTGCTGTTCCCTGGTAAAATGATTTTCTTTTTTTGGTGGTTTGTACATCTATAACATCACCGGGAACGGCATTATCCACAAAGATTACCCGCCCATCAGGAGATTTCGCAACGGCTTTACCTTTGGCTCCCGCATCGGTAACTTCAACTCCGGTGAATAGCTTATTCTTATTTCTTCTGCCCATAGCGCAAAAATAGGATAATTAACAAGATTTAAGGGGAGCCCTTTTGAAATTTTCCCTAAACATTTAGTAATTTGCAGGAATTTGATTTTTGGGATGATTTCTCTCCTTTTCAGAGTTTTTTACTGGGAAAAGAAGGAATAATTTAAAAATAAACGTAAAAAATTAATTTACATGCCATTACCTAAAATCAACTCTTCAGAAGAGGCAATCAAACTTGAAGATCAACATGGAGCACATAACTATCATCCTTTACCTGCTGTCCTGAGCAGAGGAGAGGGTGTTCATGTTTGGGATGTGGAAGGTAATAAGTATTACGACTTTCTATCTGCATACTCTGCAGTTAACCAAGGGCACTGTCATCCTAAAATTGTTGGTGCACTGCATGAACAGGCATCAAAGCTTGCTTTGACCTCGAGAGCCTTCCATAATGATGTATTGGGGGCTTATGAAAAATTCTCAACAGAATATTTTGGTTTTGACAAACTATTACCAATGAATACAGGTGCAGAAGCCGTCGAAACCGCGATCAAAATAGCACGTAAATGGGCTTACGAAAGAAAAGGTGTAAAGGAAACTGAGGCTCAGATCATAGTTTGCGAAAATAATTTCCACGGTAGAACCACTACTATTATTTCTTTCTCAAATGACGAGGAGGCAAGAAAGAATTTTGGACCATATACTCCTGGATTCATTAAAATACCTTACGATGATCCTGAAGCATTAGAGGCCGCAATAGAAAATAATAAGAACGTGGCTGGTTTTCTTGTAGAGCCTATCCAAGGAGAGGCTGGAGTATATACACCGGCAGATGACTTTATGAGAAGAGCTAAGGATATTTGTAATAAGCATAATGTCCTTTTCATGGCAGATGAAATCCAGACAGGGATTGCCAGGACCGGCGGACTCCTTGCTGTTTGCGGGCATTGCACCTGTGAAGGACATTGTGAAAGACAGGAGGAGACCTATGTAAGACCAGATATACTTATACTTGGTAAGGCTTTATCTGGAGGGAATTATCCTGTTTCTTCAGTTATG
>CAYWAB010000138.1:0-7819 GCA_964456105.1 uncultured Christiangramia sp.
TGAGTACGGATTTTATACCGATATAGAATCTGATACTTTTCCCGTTGGTCTTAATGAGGATATTGTAAGAGCGATTTCTAAAAAGAAGGAAGAACCCGAGTGGATGACGGAATGGCGTCTTGAGGCTTTCAGGGCATGGCAGGAAATGGAAGAGCCAGAATGGGCGAATGTGAAATATCCAAAGCCTGATTTTCAGAATATTTCCTATTACTCAGCTCCTAATAAAAAGCCGAAATATGACAGTCTTGATGAAGTAGATCCTGAATTGCTGGACACCTTCAAAAAACTGGGAATTTCACTAGACGAACAGAAAAAACTTGCCGGTGTTGCTGTGGATGTTGTTATGGATTCAGTTTCTGTTACTACAACTTTCAAAAAGACACTTGCCGAAAAGGGGATTATATTTTGCTCTATTTCTGAAGCCATTAAGGAACATCCTGAACTGGTGAAAAAATATTTGGGAACTGTAGTACCTAAAAAAGATAACTTTTATGCGGCTTTGAATTCCGCGGTATTTAGTGACGGGTCCTTCTGTTACATTCCAAAAGGAGTTCGCTGTCCTATGGAGCTTTCTACTTATTTTCGTATAAATCAGGCAGGAACGGGGCAGTTTGAAAGAACTCTTGTAATTGCTGAACCTGGCAGTTATGTAAGTTATCTTGAGGGTTGTACCGCTCCAATGCGCGATGAGAACCAATTGCACGCAGCAGTCGTAGAGCTTATTGCACTTGATGATGCCGAAATAAAATACTCGACCGTTCAAAACTGGTATCCTGGAAATAAAGAGGGTAAAGGAGGAGTTTACAATTTTGTAACAAAACGTGGACTTTGCGAGAAGAATGCGAAGATCTCCTGGACACAGGTGGAGACTGGATCTGCAGTTACCTGGAAATATCCAAGCTGTATCCTTAAAGGAGACAATTCAGTTGGAGAATTTTATTCCATCGCGGTGACAAATAATTACCAGCAGGCTGATACCGGTACAAAAATGGTGCATTTAGGAAAGAATACTAAAAGTACGATCATATCCAAAGGTATTTCGGCAGGAAGATCTCAGAATTCCTACAGGGGTCTTGTTCAGATCAATAAAAGAGCTGAAAATGCCAGGAACTTCTCGCAATGTGATTCCCTTCTAATGGGTAATAAGTGTGGTGCTCATACCTTCCCGTATATCGAGGTAAAGAACAAATCGGGGCAGGTAGAACACGAAGCTACCACAAGCAAGATTGGAGAAGACCAGATATTTTACTGTAACCAGAGAGGAATAGATACAGAAAAAGCGATTGCTCTTATTGTTAATGGTTTTAGTAAAGAAGTATTGAATAAGCTTCCAATGGAATTTGCCGTTGAAGCACAGAAATTATTGGAAATTTCACTGGAAGGTTCAGTTGGATAATTTAATCCTCCCATGAAATTGTCATGAAGAAGTTATTTGGAATATTTTTTACGCTGCTATTTCTATTTTCCTGTGAGGATGAGGACAGGAAGGAATTGCTGTCCCAGCCTGTAGCAGAAAAACAGCCTGATAGTGTTCAGGTATTGAGCGGAGGTTTTGCTTACGGAACCGATTCCGGAATAATAAGAGGTGAAGATTTTGTTTACGGAGTAATTAAGGACTCTATGGCAAATGTCCTTGCGGAAAAAGTATATCCGTTAAGGTCTGATGATTTTGATATGGTTCCAGTTAAAGTGAGAGCCGAAATAATGCCTAATCCTATGCAAAATGGGTTGAAGGAAGTAATTAAGATCAGGGAGATTTTGGAAGTAGCGGATAAGGAAATAGTTTCAGACAGTATAAAGAAATAAAAGTTTTAATAAACAGCTGCATAAGGCAGAATACAATAGACAGACATGCTTAAAATAAAGAATTTACACGCCAGCATTGAAGATAAGGAGATCCTTAAAGGTATTGACCTGGAAATAAAAGCGGGAGAAGTTCACGCGATAATGGGGCCTAACGGATCAGGAAAAAGTACTCTTTCTTCTGTAATAGCAGGAAGGGAAGAATATGAAATGACTGATGGTGAAATGATCTTTGAGGGAGAGGATTTAAGCGAAATGGACCCTGAAGAAAGGGCTCATAAAGGTGTTTTTCTGTCCTTTCAATACCCGGTAGAAATCCCCGGAGTATCGGTTACCAATTTCATTAAGACCGCGATCAATGCCAATAGAAAGGCTCACGGAAAGGAAGATATGCCTGCTAATGATATGCTGAAGCTCATCAGGGAAAAATCTGAAATGCTTGAAATAGACCGCAAATTCCTTTCTCGTTCTCTAAACGAAGGATTTTCAGGTGGAGAAAAGAAACGAAATGAGATTTTCCAGATGGCAATGTTAGATCCTAAACTATCCATTCTAGATGAGACAGATTCAGGACTGGATATCGATGCGCTTAAAGTTGTCGCAAACGGAGTGAATAAATTAAGGAGAGAGGATAATGCTGTTCTTCTTATTACTCACTATCAAAGATTGCTTAACTATATCGTTCCCGATGTGGTTCATGTAATGGTAGATGGAAAGATCGTTAAATCTGGAGGAAAAGAGCTGGCATACGAGCTTGAAGAAAGAGGTTACGATTGGGTTAAGCCTGAAAAAGCAGTTTAATCAATTAGAGAATTGATCAATTTGATAATTGAATTGCGAAGCGAAAAAGCTTTGCATCAAACTTGAAAGAAATGGAATTAAAAGATAAATTAATATCATCATTCTTTGCGATAGAAGATAGAGCCGAATCTAATAACGGTCTTGATTCACTTCGAAATGAAGCGATCAAGGAATTTGAGAGGCTTGGATTTCCTGGAAAGAAAGATGAGAACTGGAAGTATACCTCCCTAAATTCGATCTTAAAACACGACTACAGTGTTTTCCCTAAGAAAGAAGATGCGATTGAATACAGGGATATTAAGAAATACCTTATCCACGACATAGATACCTATGACCTGGTATTCATTGATGGGATATATTCTTCACACTTATCGCAAACAACCCATGACAAAATAGACGTTTGTCTTATGTCATCTGCTTTGAATAAGGATAAGTACAGGCCGGTAATTGATAATTATTTTAATAAAATCGCGCCAAAATCTGGATTGAACTCACTGAATACTGCATTTGCGAGGGAAGGAGCATTTATACATATCCACAAGAATCTTCAGGCAGATAAGCCGATTCAGATTATAAATTTCGCAACTGGAAATGAATCTTCATTATTACTTCAGCCAAGAAACCTGGTTGTGGTGGATGAAAATTCTCATGTTCAGATCATTGAGAGGCATCAGAGCCTTACAGATCATCCGGTACTTACAAATTCGGTTACCGAGATCTTTGCGGAGCGAAGGGCTATTGTGGACTATTATAAGATCCAGAACGATAAGCAATCGGCTTCCTTGATTGACAATACCTTTGTGGAACAGAAGGATGAAAGTTATGTTTCTGTTCATACTTTTTCTTTTGGTGGAAAATTAACCCGTAATAACCTGAATTTTTACCAGAAAGGTGAGCGTATTGATTCTACCATGAAAGGTGTTACCATTATTGAAGATAAACAGCACGTAGATCATAATACATTAGTACACCATATCGAACCAAACTGTGAAAGTCATCAGGATTACAAAGGGATCTTTGGAGATAGTTCTACCGGTGTATTCAATGGAAAGGTAGTGGTAGAGAAAGAAGCTCAGAAAACAAACGCTTATCAGTCTAACAATAATATTCTTGCCGACGATAAGGCGACCATAAATTCCAAACCACAATTGGAGATCTTTGCAGACGATGTAAGATGCAGTCACGGTTGTACTATTGGTCAGCTGGACGAGGAAGCATTGTTCTATCTGCAGTCAAGAGGAATCCCACGTAAAGAAGCCAGAGGTTTACTTATGTATGCTTTCGCCAATAATGTTTTGGAAAGTGTAAAGATTCCTGAAGTAAAAAAGCGTATCAATAAACTGATCGCATCCAAGCTCGAGGTAGACCTTGGTTTTAATCTATAAGAATTAAATCATAAAAAAACGTAAAGGATGAGTCAGCATACTCAGGCAAAGACTTTTGAGGTGGAAAAAATCCGTAAGGATTTTCCAATTCTAAACCGGAAGGTCAATGGCTATCCTTTGGTTTATTTTGATAATGCTGCTACCGGGCAAACACCAACCCAGGTAATGGATACGATAGTAGACTACTATTCCAATTACAATGCTAATATTCACAGGGGTGTGCATTCGCTTTCACAGGAAGCAACGGACAAATATGAGCAAGCAAGGATAAAGCTTCAAAAGCATTTTAATGCTGCGAAAGCTCACGAGATCATATTTACCTCAGGAACTACTCATGGGATAAATCTTGTGGCTAACGGCTTCGCTTCTTTGCTAGAAAAGGGAGATGAGATCCTTGTTTCGGCGATGGAACATCACTCCAATATTGTCCCGTGGCAAATGCTTTGCGAAAAAACAGGCGCTCTCCTAAAGGTTATTCCAATGGACCAGAAAGGGGAACTGATCTTTTCAGAATTTGAAAAATTAATCTCCGCAAGAACTAAACTGGTTTTTGTAAACCATGTGAGCAATGCCCTGGGTACCGTAAACCCTATAAAAGATATTATAGATAAGGCACACCTAAATGACGCTGCTGTACTTATCGATGGAGCCCAGGCGGCACCTCATATCAGAGCTGATGTCCGGGAACTGGATGTTGACTTTTATGTAGTTTCTGCACATAAGATGTGTGGGCCTACGGGAGTGGGGATGTTATATGGAAAAGAGGAATGGCTGGAGAAATTACCTCCTTACCAGGGAGGTGGAGAAATGATCGCCACAGTTACTTTTGATAAAACAACTTACGCAGGTCTGCCTCATAAATTTGAAGCAGGTACTCCTAATATTTGTGGAGGAATAGCTTTTGGTGCTGCTGTAGATTACATGAATGCCATAGGTTTTGAGGAGATCGCAACTTACGAAAATGAGTTGCTTGAGTATGCTACTGAAAAACTGAAAGAAATCGAAGGCATGAAGATCTATGGTGAAGCTACTGTTAAAACTGCAGTTATCTCCTTCAATATTGAAGGGCTTCATCCTTACGATATAGGGACGCTGCTCGATAAAATGGGAATTGCCGTAAGAACAGGTCATCACTGTGCTCAACCGGTTATGGATTTTTTCAAGATTCCGGGTACTGTAAGAGCTTCTTTCGCATTTTATAACACCCGTCATGAAATTGACCGTTTTATAGAAGCTGTGAAAAAGGCCAAAATGATGCTTCAATAGCATATCCTAGAACCTTTTATTTCATCTTTCTATTGAATCAGGTTATTTCAGGATTGTTAGAAAATGTTGAATAGCAGTGCTTCTTATTGTACTTTTGCCTAAAATAAATCTATGAACATACAGGAAAAACAACAAGAGATTATAGACGAGTTCTCAATGTTCGATGACTGGATGCAGCGTTATGAATATATGATAGAACTTGGTAAATCCCTTGATCTTATAGATGAGAAATATAAGATAGACGAGAATCTTATTAAAGGTTGCCAGAGCCGAGTATGGGTTCATGCAGAGCTAAAAGGTGATAAGCTGGTTTTTACTGCAGATAGTGATGCTATTATTACCAAAGGTATTGTTGCGATCCTAATCAGGGTTTTTTCTAATCAACATCCTTCTGAGATCATTGAAGCTGATACTAAGTTTATAGATGAGATTGGATTAAAGGAACATCTTTCTCCAACAAGAGCAAACGGTTTGGTTAGTATGATCAAACAATTAAAAATGTATGCGGTAGCATATCAAACACAACTGAATTAAAATGGCTGAAGAAATAAACACACAGGAACTGGGAGAAAAGATCGTAACGGTTCTTAAGACGATCTATGATCCGGAAATCCCAGTTGATATTTATGAATTGGGTCTTATTTATGACGTAATGGTAAGTACAGATCATGATGTAAAGATACTTATGACGCTTACCACTCCTAATTGTCCGGTTGCAGAGACTTTACCAATGGAAGTTGAGGAAAAGGTTAAGTCTTTGGATATGGTTAAGGATTGTGAAGTAGAGATCACTTTTGACCCACCTTGGAGCCAGGACCTGATGAGCGAAGGGGCTAAATTAGAGTTAGGACTTTTATAATCGTTTATGGCTGAAGAGATCATTAACAGGGTAGCAGAAAGTAAACTTGTCACTTTTAACCTTGAGGATTATTATCCTGAAGGGAGGAGAATGTCTTTTGATCTTAGTGAATGGTTATTAGAAGGATTTGTCCTTAGGGAAAAAGCCTTTAGGCAATATGCAAAGGAAAAAGACTGGACAATATTTAAAGATGCCTATGTCGCTTTATACTGTTCAACTGATGCAATAGTTCCTGCATGGGCATATATGTTAATAGCAACCTACCTTGAGGGAATTGCAAGAAAAACTATAGTTGGTTCCCTGGAAGAGATGGAAAGTTTACTTTATCAGGATGTTATAAAAAAACTGGATGTGACCGCCCTTGAAGATAAACCTGTGATTATCAAAGGCTGTTCAAATAAGCCAGTTCCAAAAAATGCGTATCTTTTCCTAATTAACAAGTTGAAGCCGGTGGTAAAAAGCCTTATGTATGGTGAGGCATGTTCTTCGGTTCCACTTTACAAAAAACCAAAAAATTAAGTATGAAGAAAACTTTACTTTCTGCGTTTTCGATGCTTCTTTGCTTCGGAATCGCATTTTCACAAGAAAAGGAGAATGACACCTTAAATGGATGGACTACCGAAGGAAATGTCCAGTTATTATTTAACCAGTCCGCATTCAATAAGGAATGGACGGGAGGAGGAACTTCGAGTATCGCCGGAAACCTTTCGGTAGATTACAAATTCAACTACAAAAAAGACGATTTTACCTGGGATAACCGAATCTTCGGGAACTATGGTCTTACTAAGGTTAAGGATGATGAATTCGCCAGGAAAACAAGTGATCGTCTCGAATTGACCTCAGTAGCAGGAAAAAGGATCAAGCAAACCAATTTTTACTGGTCCTACTTTTTGAATTTCAGGACTCAGTTTGATAAAGGTTTTAGTTTTAGTGAAGATCCGGACACTGGGCAGACCATTAGAACAGAAATTTCAGATTTCATGTCTCCTGCTTATCTTCAAACCGGTCCCGGTATGATGTATAAAAGAGATGACAATTTTATGGTAAACCTCGCACCTGCCACCGCAAGATTTATCTTTGTCAGCAAGGATTTTACGACCAGGCCAGGATATGTGGATGGAGCATATTTTGGAGTAGACCAGGGAGAATCCATGAGATTTGAATTGGGTGCATCGTTATCAGCTTATCTTGCATACGAACTTCTGAAAAACGTTAATGTGGAGAATACCTTGAATCTTTATTCAAACTACCTTGATAAGACAGGAAACGTGGATATAGATTATCTGTTGAATGTGGATATGGGCATAAATGATTATCTGTACGACAATCTTGTTTTTCAGGCTATATATGATGATAATGCCGTGGGTGCTTTTCAGATCAGGGAAGTCTTTGGACTTGGTATCAATTTTGGATTTTAATACGAATATTCATTATAAAACAACGGCCTGCTGACTGAATCAGCAGGCTTTTTCTTTTCAGTTAAATTTTTGTTGAAGTATTGACTTACTCAAGGATATAGCTTACTATTTTTTACCTTTGCTTTATGATCGAAAAAACCGACTTATCTTTTGAAAGAGCCGTTCTTGTTGGGATTGTTACCAAAGAACAAGGGGAAGATAAACTTGATGAATATCTGGATGAACTTGAGTTCTTAACCTATACCGCGGGAGGTGAGGTTATCAAAAGATTCACTCAGAAAATGGAG
>CAYWAB010000139.1:0-7769 GCA_964456105.1 uncultured Christiangramia sp.
AAATGTATAAAAATTAGCAGTATGGCAAATCGATTTAACTTCAATTTATCCTAATTTCAATTTTATTAGGGATAATGCCGTTGCCCATCGCCATAAAATGGGTTGTGCCGGGCTTTCGCGATTCGCTTTTTGGTTTGCAATCAAAAGAGCTCAAACAAATCGCTCGATCCCTAACGCTAAATTCGTTCAAAGAATTTTATAAAAAAGCAGTTTAAATTTTCATTTTGATAGAAAAACATCAAAAAACACAAATTTTAATAATTTTTAAGGAATAGCTTGGATATTAAAAAAGTACGTCGTTATCTTTGTAAACGAATCAATTAGAAATGAAAAGGTTTATTTGCAATATGATGATGTGCATGATGTGGAGAAATTCCGCAGCGCGTCCTATTGCATAAAACTTGATAAAATATATTGCAAAAAGCCGCTGCCAACCGCAGCGGCTTTTTTTATTTAAAAATTTTAGAAAATAAATTAGATTGATCCAAAACAAGTTGCTCGAACACTTAAAGAGCCATTAAAAAGTAGAAATGAAAAATAGAGTAATAGCAATAAGCTTAAATAATAATGATCGAATGATGATGGAGATGTGCATGTGTCACATGGAATGCTATTACCAAAACCGGCGAACATAATTAGTTATATAGTTTAGTTCAAAAAGCCTCCCTGGTAATAGCAAATCAGGGGGGCTTTTTTTATCAATACAAATTCAAAAAAAATATTATGAGTACTAAAAATTTTTCAACACAGGCATTACACACAGGACATGATGTAACACAAAATGGGGGAACCAGGGCGGTTCCAATTTATCAGTCCACCTCTTATGTTTTTAATAATGCAGATCACGCGGCAAATCTGTTTTCTCTTGCTGAACCGGGATATATCTATACCAGGATAAACAATCCAACAAATGATGTATTAGAACAACGTTTAGCGGCATTAGAGGGAGGTATAGCAGCGGTAGTTACTTCCTCTGGAACTGCTGCGACCAATCTTGCAATTCTTACTCTTCTTAAGGCCGGTGATCATATTGTTTCTTCAAACAGTCTCTATGGGGGAACTTATAACCTGTTCAAGAATACACTTCCAAGACTGGGTATTACCACAACTTTCGTGGATCCTTCAGATCCTTCGAATTTTACAAAAGCCGCGAAGGAAAATACTAGGGTTTTCTTCGCCGAGTCTATTGGTAATCCTAAACTTGATGTTCTGGACCTAAAAGGGATTTCCAAGGAAGCAAAAGCTTTTAAGGTTCCATTTATTGTGGATAATACCGTGGCATCGCCTTATTTGCTGAATCCGATAGATCACGGTGCAGACATAGTGATCCATTCACTTACCAAATATATAGGCGGCAACGGGACTTCCCTGGGAGGTGTGATTATAGACGCCGGTAAATTTGACTGGGCCAATGGTAAATTCCCTGAATTTACAGAGCCTTCTCCCGGGTATCATGGAATCATCTACCACGAGGTTTTAGAAGAAGCTGCTTTTATTGCAAAGGCGAGGATAGAAGGACTCCGTGATTATGGAGCTGCTTTAAGTCCGTACAATGCATTCCAGATCATTCAAAGTTTAGAAACCTTAAAAGTCAGGATACTTGAGCACAGTAAAAATGCCTTGGAACTAGCCAAATGGCTGGAGCAACAGGAAGAAGTGGCATGGGTCAATTATCCCGGACTGGAAAGCAGCAAGTATAATAAACTGGCTAAAGATTACTTGCCAAAAGGACAAAGTGGCCTGGTTACCTTCGGAGTAAAAGGAGGTTATGAAAGTGCCAAGGTAGTTGTGGATGAAACCAAGGTGTTTTCACTATTAGCCAATATTGGAGACACTAAATCCCTAATCATCCATCCTTCAAGTACCACCCATCAGCAATTAACTGAGGAAGAACAGGCTTCAACCGGAGTTACTCCAGACTTGATCAGATTGTCTGTTGGGCTTGAGGACATTGAAGACCTAAAATCAGATCTGAAAGAGTCGTTTTCAAAAATTAAAAAGAAATCACTGGTTTAAATTTTGGTTTGAAGAAATCCGGGAAGGTTAAAATTATAGGCTTTCCCGGATTAAATTAAAAATATTATGCTGGAAGAATTAGTCATTAACGATTTTAAGAATTCTGCTGGAAAGATTCAGGATATTCAAATCAGCTATCAGTTTTTTGGACAGAAGCCGGAGGAGGCCCCGGTTATTTTGGTTAATCATGCGCTTACCGGAAACTCCCTTATCACTGGAAACGGAGGTTGGTGGAATGATCTTATTGGAAAGTCGAAATGTATCGATACCGATAAATTTTGCATCCTTGCTTTTAATGTCCCCGGTAATGGTTTTGGTGGAAATAAAAAGCAGTTCTTTGAAAATTACAAAGAGTTTAAATTACGAGATATTGCAAAACTTCAGTTATTGGCTCTTGAGAAGATCGGTATTAATAAACTGTTTGCCGTAATTGGTGGCTCTATAGGGGGAGCGCTGGCCTGGGAGATCGCAGTTTTAAAACCAGATTTTGCAGAGCATATTATTCCTGTAGCAACAGATTATAAGGCGACAGACTGGCTTGTCGCAAATTGCAGGATACAGGATCATATTCTGAATAATTCCTCTAATCCTGTTCATGATGCCAGGATGCATGCGATGACCTTTTACCGTACTCCCCAATCGCTGGCCCAAAAATTTGAAGGCAAAAGAAATAAAGAAAATCTTTCGTACGAAGTGGAGAACTGGCTTTTACATCATGGAGAAAAGCTGAAGAGCCGTTTCACCCTGGAATCTTATAGATTGATGAATCATTTACTAACTACGATAGATATTAGCGAAGGAACGGGTAATTACCTTGAAGCAGCTAGCAGGATCAAGGGAGATATACATATAGTAACAGTGAATTCAGACCTGTTTTTCCTGGCGGAAGAGAACTGGAATTCCTACGTAGAACTTTCTTTACTAAAAAATAATATAAGCATTCATGAGATAAAATCTATCCACGGGCATGATGCTTTTTTGATAGAAACAGATCAGCTAAGCAGATTTTTAAAACCAATTTTTCAACGAACCAAAGATAAATATGAAAACAATACATCTCGCTCTGTTTGGGCCGGGTAAAGTAGGTAGTAAGCTGCTAGAACAACTTGCAAACTCTGAGGAACATTTGAAGAGCTCTTCAGGAATTTCGGTAAAACTAATTTTGATAGCCAATTCCTCTAAGGTTCTCATGAATCCTGATGGGATTAGGTTTGATTGGAATACTGAATTTAAAAAACGGGCATTCAAAAGTTCTTTTAAAGATATTGAAGAATATTTCCGGAAAAATGAATTTGAAAACCTGGTTTCCATAGATACCACTGCCAGCGAGGATTTTCCGCAGTATTATTTCAATTTGGTGAATTGCGGCAGCCATATCATCGCGGCGAACAAAGTGGCTAATACATTGTCTTCAGAATTTTACGAGGAGCTGAGAAATGAATTAAAAAGGAATAAAAAGAATTTCATTTACGAAACCAATGTCGGCGCGGGTCTTCCAATAGTTGAAACCTTGCGAAGGCTTCATTTATCAGGAGAAAAGATAACCAGGATAAGAGGAGTGTTTTCAGGTTCATTAAGTTATATTTTTAACACTTATTCAAAAGAAGAAAAAGAATTTTCAAAAGTCCTGAAGGAAGCAGGAATATTAGGTTATACCGAGCCAGATGCGCGTATCGATCTAAGTGGAAAAGACGTAGGTAGAAAATTATTGATCCTCGCCAGGGAACTCCAATTAAAAAAGGAAATGGAGGAGGTGAAGATCGAATCTCTTATCCCGCCTCAGCTCAATGGAAACACCAGTCTGGAAGATTTTAATTCCAGAATTACTGAACTGGATAAGCATTTTCAGGTATATAAATCAAAACAAATTAAAGATGAGGTTTTGAGGTACATAGGCGAATTGAATGTTGCCTCCGGAACTTTGGAAACGAAATTGATCAGTGAACCTAAGACCTCTGTATTAGGCCAGATAGATGGTGCTGATAATATTTTCGAGATCTATACCGAATCTTATAAGGACCAGCCTTTGGTGATTCGAGGGGCTGGGGCCGGAGTAGAAGTAACTGCAAGAGGAGTATTTGGAGATCTATTGAAAATAGTTGAACGATTAAATTAGAACATAATGGAAAACCTACAATCTGTAGAAGCTGAGAAAAACAGACTGAATGGTCATCATCAGGAAAATTTTGAGACCATTGCGGTTCGTACTCAAAGTGAAAGGACTCAATTCGAGGAACACTCTGTGCCTTTGTATCTTACTTCAAGTTATGTTTTTGAAGATTCGGAAGATATGAGGGCCAGTTTTGCGGAAGAGAAAGAGCGTAATATTTACAGCAGGTTTACTAATCCTAACACTTCAGAATTTGTTGAGAAAATAGTGAAAATGGAATTTGCGGAAGCCGGTTATGCTTTTGCTACAGGAATGGCGGCGGTATTTTCTACCCTGGCAGCTTTGTTGAATAGCGGTGATCATATTGTTGCGGCAAGATCGGTCTTTGGATCTACTCATGGCCTGTTTACCAAATATTTTCCAAAATGGAATATTTCGCATTCTTATTTCGATGTGAATGAACCCGAAACTATAGAGAGTTTAATTAAACCTGAAACTAAAATTCTCTTTGCAGAATCTCCAACTAATCCAGGAGTAGATATTCTGGATCTCAAACTTTTGGGTGAAATTGCCAGAAAGCACGACCTGATCCTGATCATTGATAACTGTTTCGCGACTCCCTATATTCAGAATCCTATAAAATTTGGAGCTGATCTGGTGATTCATTCTGCTACCAAATTGATCGATGGACAGGGAAGAGTGCTTGGCGGAGTTACCGTGGGAAGTAATGATCTTATAAGAGAGATCTATTTGTTCAGTAGGAATACCGGACCTGCGCTGTCACCATTTAATGCATGGATATTGTCGAAAAGTCTGGAAACCTTATCGGTTCGTTTGGAAAAGCATTGCGAAAATGCTTTGAAAGTGGCTGAGTATCTGGAAGGGATTGAACAAACCCGAAATGTGAAATATCCTTTTCTAAAATCCCATCCACAGTACGAAGTGGCGAAAAAACAAATGAGATTAGGCGGAAATATAGTGGCTTTTGAAATAAAAGGAGGAATTGATGCCGGACGGAGATTTATTGATAATCTCAAGCTTTGCTCGAGATCGGCAAATCTAGGTGATACCCGAACAATTGTTACTCATCCGGCTTCAACCACTCATAGTAAGTTGAGCGAAAATGAACGGCTGGAAGCGGGGATTACAGACGGATTGGTAAGGATTTCGGTAGGACTGGAACATGTTGATGATATAATCGATGATTTAAAAAACGCACTGAACAATTAGAGAAAGCAAAGGGAATATTTTTATATTCGTCCTATGCTTTCCAAAAAGACCAAGTACGGCATTAAGGCACTGGCGTATATCGCGAGGAAAAAGGACAGGAAACCGGTCCAGGCGGCAGAGATCTCTGAAAGTGAGAATATTTCGCAGAAGTTTCTTGAAAGTATTCTTCTCGAATTGAGAAAATCGGGTTTCCTGGGTTCCAAAAAAGGTAAGGGTGGAGGTTATTATCTGATAAAAGAACCTGGTGAAATTAAAATGACCGCTGTTATCAGGGTTTTAGAAGGACCCATTGCTATGGTCCCTTGTGTTAGCCTTAATTATTATGAGAAGTGTGAAGATTGCCCTGATGAAAATACGTGTTCTGTTCATAAACTAATGATACAGGTAAGGGATGCTTCATTAAATGTACTAGGCAAGAACACTTTAGAAGATATCGCTTTCATGCAATAGCGAAAAGTGTTAAAGTGAAAATTTTATAAAAGAAATAATTGGTGTTTAAAAAAGTGAAGTCTAGTTTTGTTTAAAACCTAGTAAACCGATAGGGTTATAGTTTTTTAATGAAGGAAATATGTTGATGTTACTGAATCAAACAAAAGCAAAAAGTACTTATAAGAGGGATAAAACAACTGAACGTCCTGTTAGAAGTATTTTGAAAACTATAAGTTGGAGAATTGTAGGGACCATAGATACCATTGTGATATCGTGGATACTAACAGGCCAGGTTGAAACCGCCTTGGCTATTGGTTCAGTTGAACTGGTCACTAAAATGATCCTGTATTTCGGGCATGAAAGGATCTGGAATTTAATACCGTACGGAAAAGAATAGTTATGAAAAGGATAAATGATACAGAGCTAAGAGAGCTCAATAAGAAATTCAAGAAGGCTAAACCTGAAGAGATCATCAGGTGGGCAATTAAGGAAGGACAATCACCTGTGGTTACAACTAATTTTCGTCCTTATGAAGCTTCAATAATTTATGCCTGTAATTCAGTAAAACCAGAAATTAAAGTTATCTGGTGTGATACTGGCTATAATACGCCTCAAACCTATAAGCATGCTAAGGAATTAATAGATTCTTTAAAGCTGAACATTTTGTTGTACACGCCTGTCGAAACAGCCGCTTATAGAGATGCAATAAACGGAGGAATCCCATCAGTAGATAGTCCTATTCATGCTGAATTTACAAAACAGGTGAAGCTTGAGCCTTTTCAAAGAGCAAT
This sequence comes from uncultured Christiangramia sp., assembly GCA_964456105.1. GTDB lineage: Bacteria > Bacteroidota > Bacteroidia > Flavobacteriales > Flavobacteriaceae > Christiangramia. The sequence goes on from CAYWAB010000139.1 coordinate 6,577, forward strand.
GGCAGAGCATAAACCGGATGTATGGTTCACCAATTTGAGAAAAGGTCAGACTACTTTTAGGGATAGTATAGATATTCTGAGTTATAGTAAAGATGGAGTTTTAAAGGTGAGTCCATTTTATCATTATTCAGATAACCAACTTGATGAATATTTAAAAGAAAATGAATTGCCGAACGAATTCAAATATTTTGACCCAACTAAAGTATTAAATAACCGAGAATGTGGTTTACACGCGTAAAAAGATATAAATGAGTTCAATCTTAAATCAAAATACACTAGAAAGCGAAGCTATTTACATTTTCAGGGAAGTGGTAGCGCAATTTGAAAATCCGGTACTCTTATTTTCTGGAGGGAAAGATTCTATAACACTGGTTAGGCTGGCCCAAAAGGCCTTCTACCCTGCAAAAATTCCCTTTCCTTTAATGCATATAGATACAGGACATAATTTTCCGGAAACTATAGAATTTCGGGATCGCCTTGTTGAAGAACTTGGATTAAATCTGATCGTAAGAAAAGTTCAGGACGATATTGATAAAGGAATTTCTATTGAGGAAAAAGGAAAATATTCCAGCCGGAATTCTCTTCAAACCAATACGCTCTTAAATGCGATCGAAGAATTCAAATTTGATGCTTGTATAGGCGGAGCTCGCAGGGATGAAGAAAAGGCAAGAGCTAAAGAACGGATTTTTTCAGTTAGAAATGATTTTGGAGAATGGGATGAAAAGAACCAGCGTCCCGAAGTTTTCGATATGCTCAATGGTAGAATTGATATTGGTCAGAATGTTAGAGTTTTTCCAATTTCAAACTGGACTGAACTGGATGTTTGGAGTTATATAGATTCGGAAAACATTGATATACCTTCCATCTATTTTGCTCATAACAGGGAAATATTTGAAAGAGATGGTTTGATCTGGACAGCTTCAGAATATGTATACAAAGAAGATCACGAAGCCACACAAACAAAACGGGTGAGATTCAGAACTGTTGGTGATATAACCTGTACTGCGGCCGTAGAGTCCGATGCTGATACAGTTCAAAAGATCATACAGGAAATAAGAGATTCAGCAATTTCCGAAAGAGGTGCAAGGATCGACGATAAAAGATCTGAAGCCGCGATGGAAACAAGAAAACAACAAGGTTATTTCTAAAAGAAACAAAATCATTTCTTAAAGAAGTATAAAGGGAGTTCAAAC
>CAYWAB010000140.1:0-7762 GCA_964456105.1 uncultured Christiangramia sp.
CATACGCTTTGAAATATCCCAATACTTTTTACCGAGTTTTCAAATTATAATTAACAATAAAGATAATCATCTCTTTCAAAGTCATTTAATTTTGACATAAGTTTGATTAAATTTACGGCCAGGTATAAAAGATTTTTCCCAGATTTATGAAGCGAGCGAGCCTATTACTACTTATCATTTTATTAGTTTCTAAAGTTTATTCTCAAATGCCAAAGGATTATTTTCAAAATCCTCTGGATATCCCGTTGGTGCTATCCGGTACGTTTGGTGAACTAAGATCCAATCATTTTCACAGCGGACTGGATATCAAGACCCAGCAGCGGGAAGGATTAGAAGTTAAGGCTTCAGCAGAAGGTTATATAAGCAGGATCAATATTCAGCATTATGGATATGGTAAAGCATTATATATCCAGCACCCTAATGGTTACACTACCGTGTATGCGCATCTTCAGAAGTTAGCACCTAAACTACAGGAATACTTAAGAAAAAGGCAGTATGAAAAGGAATCATATGAGATCGAATTATTTCCAGAACCAGGTGAACTCCAGGTGGAGCAAGGTGAACTGATAGCCTACAGCGGAAATACGGGTGGAAGTGGCGGACCTCACCTCCACTTCGAAATAAGGGATGGAAGCCAGAGACCTATGAATGCGCAGATTTTTGGTATTGAAATAGCAGATTCAAGGCCTCCCCTTATCGAAGGACTATTTGCTTATCCTTTAGGCGAGGACGCGCATGTTAATAATACCCAGAAAAGACAGAAATTAAGACTTATCGAACAAGCAGACGGGACATACACTACAGGCCAGATCGAAGCCTGCGGAGAAATTGGTTTTGGGATCTCCACTGTTGATCAGCAAGATCTTGCCTATAATAAAAATGGAGTATATACTATCGAAGCTAGCCTTAATGGAGATCAGGTCTTTGAAATGGATTTTGAAAAATTTTCTTTTGCGGAAACCAGACACCTCAATCAGCTCATCGACTACGAATATTATTCTAATAACCGAAGCAGGATACAGAAGCTCTATAAAAACCCAGGCAATCCATTAAGCATCTACGGTGAGTTAAAAAACGAAGGAAAGCTGAATATCAAAGATAGCCTTGACTACCAGTACACAATTAGGGTAAGCGATTTCAAAGGCAATGAAAAAGTGGTAAGGATACCTATTAAAGGTCAGGCAAGCGGTAAACTTGAAAAACGTGAAAATAAAGTAACGGACTTTTTCGTGGTTGCCAGCAACAATTTTTCTGCAAAAGGAGAAAATACAGATATCTTTATTCCTGAAAATAGTCTGTATGAGGACACTTACCTGGATGTCTCCTTTGGTAAAGACACTGTAAGCGTACATAGGGATGAAATCCCTTTGCATAGTAATATGACCATTGGTTTTGATGTAAGCCACTATAGCCAAGAAGAAAAAGACCAGTTATTCATCGCCAGAATTTCTGAAAGAGGAAAACCAAACTATTCTTCTACATATAAAAAAGGGAATCGTTTTACTACCGGCACTCGTACTTTTGGCACTTATGCTCTGGCCACCGATAAAACTCCTCCAAAAATAGAACCAGTGAATTTTTACGACGGTCAGTGGATATCCGGAAATGAAACACTGAAAGTGAGAATAAGTGACGACCTCTCCGGAATAGACGCATACCGAGCTACAGTAAACGGGAAATTTATTTTGATGGAGTATGAATACAAGGATAATACTCTTACTCATTATTTCTCTGATAATATTATTTCAGAAACCGAGAATGAGCTTAAAATCATTGTTACAGACAATGTTGGGAATACTTCAACTTTTAAAGCAAAATTCTATCGCAAATAAAAAAACCGGATTATTCTTCCGGCTTTCTAAAACTATTATTTCCAAATATTTAATCTTCTATAAACTCCTTTAAGGTTTTAACTACATAATCTATCTCCTCTTTGGTGTTATATCGCGAAAAGGAGAATCGTAAAGAAGGTTTCTTACGCTCTTCCTCTGGTAGAAAAGCATTCAACACATGGGAACCCTGTTCGCTCCCACTCTGGCAGGCGCTTCCTTTGGAACAGGCAATTCCTTTCATGTCAAGCTGAAAAAGCAGCATTAAAGCTTTTTCAGGACTCAATGGCAAGGCTATGTTTATTAAAGTATATGTACTTTTCTCCATATCCTCACAACAACCATTGAATTTCACCTTTGGGATTTCCTGTTTTAGCCGGTTTATAAAATATCTTTTAAGATCAGAAACGTATTCCTTTTCATTATCCAATTCCTGATAAGCAAGTTTCATTGCCTCCTCAAGGCCAACTATATTATGTACTCCTTCGGTTCCAGCACGATGTCCTCTTTCCTGTTCTCCACCAAAGATCAAAGGTTTTAGTCCAGACTTACTCCTTATAAAAGCAAAGCCCACACCTTTAGGTCCATGGAACTTATGGGCGCTCACCGCCGTAAAATCCACCGGGATCTCACTTAGGTCCAGATCAAAATGCCCTATAGACTGCACCGTATCTGAATGAAATAATGCTCCATAAGATTTGATAAGCTCCGCAGTTTTTTTAAGGTCGATCTTATTGCCTATTTCGTTATTCACATGCATCAGACTTACAAGAGTCTTCTTATCAGAATCCTTCAACCTGTTCTCGAGATCAGCAAAATCAACATTACCTTTAGAGTCTAAATTCACATATTCTACCTCTATTCCAAAATGCTGTTTTAAATTCTCAACGGTATAAAGGACTGCATGGTGTTCGATTTTTGATGTGATAATTCTCTTAACCCCGAGATCTCTTACCGCACTGTTCAAAGCTAGATTATCCGCTTCAGTTCCTCCGGAGGTGAAAACGATTTCAGAGGCCTTTACATTAAGAATACCGGCGACAGTTTTTCGAGCCTGTTCAATTACAGATTTAGATGATCTTCCGTAACTATGAGTAGAAGAAGGGTTTCCGTAATTTCCTTTTAATACCGAAGTCATTTTTTCAATGACCTCTTCTCTTAACTGGGTAGTTGCTGCTGAATCGAAATACACTTTATCCATGGCCGCAAAATTAATGGAAATAAAATAATTTCCTACTTAGCTTCCATATAAGTTTGATTCCTTTATTTTTGTTGAAAAAGCATCTTAATGAGACGTTTCCTACTCGGCATCTTCCTTATCCTTATTACTTCCTGTGATGATGGTGATATTATAGTAACCAGTTTCGATTTTGAAGAAAGCTCTCTTCAGTTTTGTGAGGGCGCAGACAGAAATGTGATCTATGCTACGAACAACAATGATGTTTTTGAATCTATTTCACTCGAATTTAATAATAGTCAGCTGGATGTGGTAAACGGAAACTTGCTTCCTCCGCCGAATGGGCGAGTAAGTTTTCCGCTAACCGGAAATAATCGCATCGTATATCGCATATATAATTCTGAGGTGCCTAATAATTATTTTTGCAATGTGGTACCTCCAAGTCAGCCAGACGTTATTGAGGAATGGATTAGTGGAACAGGAGCAACAGTCACTTTTACCTCGAGATTCACCGATGAAACTGGCAGTTCTGATCCGGATGATGACGGACTGGATAATCTTGAAGAAGGATGGGATGTAAGTGGAACAGATCATTTAGATTCTGATAACGACGGCATTCCGGATTATTTGGACCCTGATGATGATAATGACAATGTTGCTACATCTGCTGAGCTTGCTAACAGTACTAATGACCCTGTAACCGAAAATGGCTATAGGGACACAGATGAAGATGGAATACCAAACTACCTTGATCCGGATGATGATAATGACGGAGTTTTAACCCGATTTGAGGTCGAAGAAGGTGATGAACTCGATCCCATAGGATTCCAAACTGCACAGGGGATTTCAAATTATCTCAACCCTGAACAAACCGCCCGTTACGAACATCAGGAATATCTTGTTCATGATATTAGGAGAGATTACGGTTACCTTATCATAGTAGACAATCTAAGGTTTACCAGACAGGACGGTTCGGGAGAATCCATACAGTTCCAGACTTATAATTTCGGAACCCTTCGCGAAAATAACCTGGAATTTCCCCAATGTCCTAGCGTAGACCCAGATTGTGAAGAAGATTAAATTCTTAAGGATTCTGAAAGATATATACCTCAGTGGCGCCTAAACCATATTTTTTATAATCGGCATCATAGAATTTGATGTTACCATATCTTCCCAATAGGTATTCCAGCTCCATTTTCAGCACTCCTTCTCCAACACCATGAATAAAAACAACCTTCTGAATACGGTTTCTAATGGCGAACTCGAGTTTATGCCTCGCGGTGTCTATTTGCAGGTTCAGGATTTCATGATTGGATAATCCCCTTGTTGATTTTATTAGCTGATTGACATGCAGATCCACTTCCATTGGAGGAGCATTCCTCTCCTTTGGTTTTATCCTGGAAGACTGCTTCTTTTTCTTAGGCTTTTTTTCCCTTAGAACTTCATCCAGGTCCATTTCATCGGTTTCAAGTTCGGTAATCTCTTCATCAATCTTAACAATTTCAGTGGCCTGAAATGTCATTATAAAGCCTTCATCGGTTTCGATTTCTATCTCATCTCCTTTGACCTGCCTAATTATACCGCTAAGATCGTCGTCCAGTAATTCTACTTTATCTCCTTTTCTGAAACTCATTATTGATCCTGATTTTCATTTTCACCCTTATGATCATCCTTGGTCGCCACCCAGAAATTAGTAGCTCTATACAGTCCCAGCATGATAATAATTAATCCTATAATCTTGAAATATGGGCTCACTCCCTCTGCGGAAATAGAGTAAATAAGGCACGCTGCACCAACGATAATAAGTATTGTATTTATTACCTGTGAATTATTCATTTTCAGTTAATTATAAATTAAATCCCGTGTTTTTGGATCGTGATATTGATTATATTTACGCAAATTTATACGTTTAATGAAGCATCTCTCTCTTTTTTTGATGATTTTTAGTTGCACCAGTGTTTTTGCACAACTCCATGTAGCTCCTTCTGCAACTTCCGACTCCTATATTTATGCAAAGGACAGGATGTTATTCGTTAAAAACCACATAAGTCTTTCAGAAAACCGGAATAGTCAAACCGAGGCCAGTATTTATCTTAGAAAGGATTCGCAGCTACTACAGGGAGACAAGGCTGTAAACAATAATTCGGGAACTGGAAAAATCTCCGTTTACCAGGAAGGCACTTCCAATGCATATGATTATAATTACTGGGGATTACCGGTAAAAATAAATCCCAAAAACAACAGCCTGTTGAATGATTACATATTTGAACCCATAGGCAAGACCGATAGTAGAAAAAGCAAACTCACCAATGGACTGGATGGCATTAGTTTTCCTTTAAATATTTCGTCGAGATGGATCTATTTCTTTGCAGGAACAAACTATTCAAATTGGGGGTATGCGGGAAATCATTTCGACCCTTTTCCTGGCCAAGGATTTACAATGAAAGGAGTAAACGGAATAAACCAGAATATGATTGAGGACAGGATGATAAATACCGGATCTTCCCAAACTTATGATTTCAGAGGCATCCCAAACGACGGAAACATTGAAATGAATATCTCGAAAGATCAGATCCTTTTGATTGGAAATCCTTATCCTTCAGCGCTGGACCTGAATAAATTTCTAATTGAAAACACGAATTCTACTGGAATAGCATATTTCTGGGATTCAAGAGAAAATGGAAATTCTCATTACCTCGCAGATTATGAAGGAGGTTACGGAACCTATTCAGCGGGTACGGGACTTTATGCCCCTGCAATATTTAAAAATTATGGAACCTGGAACGAAACCGGTAATTCAGGTAAATACTATTCCAGAGGGATAAGCCCGATTGCTCAGGGATTTATGATCATTGGAAAGAATGAAGGCAAAATTTTATTCCGAAATACTCATAGAATTTATCAAAAAGAGAAGGATGGTATCTCAGTTTTTAAAACTTCGGAGAAAGCTGTTCCATCCCTTAGACTGAATATAGAAATTGATTCACAATATGTTAGGCAGCTTATACTTGGGCTTCATAAGAAAGCTACTACAGCAGAAGATCATGCGATGGACGCCAGGATGTTTAATAAAGTAGATAATGACGTTTCGTGGGAAATAGATCAAGAAGACTTTATCATAAATGTTAGACCAAAAGTCGACAAGGAATTGATCCCTCTTCATGTACAGTTAAATAAACCAACCCAGGTAAAATTTTATATTGGAGAATTGGCTGAATTCGATCCTTACAGGATTTTCATTTTTGATGCCGCAGAAAATCTTTATTATGGCATAAAAACAGGATATCTTAAACTGCAATTACCTGAGGGTGATTATAGAAACAGGTTCTACCTTAGTTTCCTCGATAAAGCTCCAGAAAATCCGAATTCGAATCCTCCAAAGCCGGATGTAATTCCTGTAAAACCTAGAAATATTCTACTTAATACCATAGATATATTCCAGAACAATACTATGGAGCAACTAGAAGTGAAAATGCTCTATGATTCCGACTTTAGAAACATCAGATTATATAATCTTAATGGAAAGCTTATATTTGAAAAGGATTTTAAATCTTCTCAAAAAGAATTTAATATCCCTACCGGAGGCTTAAGCACTGCAGTGTATATTGTAAAAGTAAAAACCGGGGACAATAAGGAACTAACCAAAAAAGTAGGAATTAAGAATTGACGGGATTTGAAGAATACATGCTACCCTGCCTCAACAAAACACTTTTCGGAGTTGATTGTACAGGCTGTGGTGCCCAGCGTTCCCTTGTACTTCTTTTTCAGGGAGAGTTTAAAAATGCATTTTTCATGTACCCGGCTATTTATACTATAATACTCCTTCTGGCATTCCTGCTAACTAATCTTTTTTTTAAATTTAAACATGATTACTCTATCAAGATTGGATTAATACTCATTAATGCCCTTATTATTGCAGTTTCTTACCTCTTAAAAATGATTCATATTTTTCAACCAACCAATTAAAAACGCTTTTCATGGAAAAAAGAGAATTACCTAATTCGACCCTTATTCTTGTATTTGGAATTTTATCTATCGTTGGCTGTTGCTGTTATGGCATAGGAGGTATCATATTTGGTATCATAGCCCTAGTAATGGCTAAAAGAGCTAATGAACTTTATTATGCAGAACCTGAGCTGTATACTGGTTTTCAAAATGTCAAAACCGGTAAGATCCTGGCAATTATAGGACTGGTACTTAGTGCCCTAAGCTTAATAATTTCAATCGCTAGCTTAGTATTTTTTGGCGGGCTTGAAGCCTGGGCAGAAGCCATGGAAGATATCCAGAGACAGATGGAAAATCAATAACAAAAAAAAAACCGGCTGAGAAGCCGGTTTTTTTATTGTCGGTTTAATTAAAATTACTTTTCAAAGGTTTTTAGTGTCTTAATAATAATATTGACACAATCCCTTAATTGCTCTTCACTCATAACCAGTGGCGGAGCAAATCTTATAATATTACCATGGGTTGGTTTTGCTAGTAACCCATTTTCCTTTAAAGCCATGCAGATGTCCCAAGCTGTCGAACTTTCCGGAGAATCATTGATAACAATGGCATTTAGAAGACCTCTTCCTCTTACCAAATTCACAATATTTGACTCCCGGATATAATCATCCATCAATCTTCTAAAGAGTTTTCCAAGTTTCCTTGCATTTTGAATAAGATGTTCTTCCTTCACAACATCCAACGCGGCAACAGCAACAGCAGCGGCTACAGGATTCCCGCCAAATGTGGAACCATGCTGTCCTGGTTGGAT
>CAYWAB010000141.1:0-7658 GCA_964456105.1 uncultured Christiangramia sp.
TTTCAAATTCATATCCTACGCCGTTTGGTGGATCCGTCAGTCTATTCTTCAGGCACTAGCCGAGCAATCCCGTATTGTGCGTTTACCGCTTAACAAGATTGGATCTATTAACAAGATCAATAAGACTTTTGCCTTTTTAGAGCAGTCACATGAGCGTCCGCCAAGTGCTGAGGAAATTGCAAAAGAGCTGGACATGACGATCAATGACGTGAAGGAATCCATGAAGAATTCCGGGCGTCACGTATCTATGGATGCGCCCCTTGTAGAAGGAGAAGATTCTAACCTTTACGATGTTTTACGTTCAGGAGAATCTCCAAACCCGGATAAGGAGCTATTGCACGAATCGCTTAGAACAGAGATAGAGCGTGCTTTAGAGACCCTTACTCCAAGAGAAGCCGACGTTATAAGGCTGTATTTCGGTCTGGGAGATCAACATCCTATGACTTTGGAAGAGATTGGCGAGACTTTTGATCTAACTAGAGAAAGGGTAAGACAAATTAAGGAAAAAGCCATTAGAAGATTAAAGCATACATCCAGAAGTAAAATTTTAAAAACGTATCTTGGCTAAAATATTTAAAGCAACAACAGTTTAGTGTCGGCGTGATGAACCGATATGAAAATAACTGTTCGTTTTTTGATTGATGAATGACCCCGGAGTGATGACCGGGGTTTTTTCATTTTTTGTCCTAATGAAAACTTTTGTTAATCTATTTGAAATCTGTCCTATTCTGATTCTTTCTATGTAATTTTTCTTCCTATATTTTAAATAAATCAAAAATAATGGCGGAAACCTATGATGCTATAATTATAGGAAGTGGCTCTAATGGTATCGCTGCGGCCATTTATCTTCAAAGAAAAGGTTTAAGAACAATAATTTTCGAAAGATCCAGTGTTCCGGGAGGTTCGACGTGTACAGAGGAATTAACACTACCTGGCTTCAAACATGATTTAGGTTCTGCTATACACCCCCTAGCCTACGCCTCACCCTTTTTCAAAAAATTACCATTGGAGGAACATGGTTTAAAATGGATCTTCCCTGAAATTCCCTATTCTCATCCATTTGAAGATGGAACAGCTTATGCATGTTACCGGGATTTAAATAAAACTGCTAAGCAATTGAAAGAGGACGAAGCTGCCTATATCCAGATTTTTCAATCTATGACGAAAAATTGGCCAAACATGGAAAATGACCTGCTTGGACCATTAAAGTGGCCAAAAAATCCAAGAAGATTTCTACAATTTGGCTTGCATGGTTTTCCTTCTGCAAAGTTTTTAGTTGACAGGAAATTTAAAAATGAAAAAAGTAAGGTTTTTTTCTATGGTGCCGCAGCACATTCTGTTCTACCCCTGAACAATCTTGCTTCAGCTTCTTTCGGAGTGGTACTGAATTTAATGGCTCACCGAAACGGATGGCCTTTTCCAAAGGGGGGAGCAGGTAAAATAACAGCTTCCTTAATATCGTATTACAGATCATTAGGCGGGAAACTTGTTCTAAATAAAACCGTCGATGATCTTCATGGATTACCGGAAGCAAAAGTTTATTTATTCGATTTAACTCCTAAACAGATTCTTTCAATCAAGAATACAGGTTTTTCATCTTTATACCGAAAAAGACTGAATAATTTCAGATATGGAGCAGGAATTTTTAAAATTGATTGGGCATTAGATCGCCCTATTCCATTTAAAAATGACCTTTGTAAAAGGTCGGGTACAATACATCTCGGATTTAGTAAAGAAGAATTAGAAGAATCAGAGAAAAGCATATACTTCAAAAGGATCAATAAAAAACCATATGTAATATTAGCCCAGCATTCCATATTCGATAAAAGCAGAGCCCCGGAGAATAAACATACCGCCTGGGCTTACTGCCATGTTCCGAATGGAAGCTCCTTTGATTATACGGAACATATAGAATATCAAATCGAAAAAGTAGCGCCAGGTTTCAAGAACTCGATTCTAAAAAGAAAGACACATAATACCATACAGATGGAAAGTTTTAATCCAAACATAATTGGAGGGGATATTAATGGAGGAAAACAAGATATTACTCAACTTTTTACGAGACCGGTACTTAAACTTGATCCATATTCTTCCTCAAACCCCAGAATATTCATCTGTTCTGCCTCAACTCCTCCCGGTGGCGGTGTTCATGGGATGTGTGGTTTTTACGCTGCAAAATCTTCTTATAATTATATAAAAGGCTTGGGACCATTTAAATAAGACTATTTTCTTAAAAGCTTAACACTAACTTTTCAGGATTTTTTTAATTTAAGTGATTTATTATCACGAGGAAAAGTTCCTGTGTAAAAAAGAAACCTCCATGCGATATGCCATAAGTTATATTAGCACTGCATCCAATTCCGTGAATAAGGATGAGATTAAAGAGCTATTGAATAAATCGGAAAAAAGAAACGATGAAAAAGAAATTACCGGTCTCCTACTCTATTCTGAAGGTCACTTCTTTCAGATTATAGAAGGTGAAAAACAGGAAGTTTCGCAACTTTATAATAAAATCATTAATGATCAACGTCATTCTGACGTTATAAAACTTTTTGAGACCGAAATAAAACGCGAAGCATTCGACGGCTATAAGTCCGACATGGTATCAGAATCTTCCGGTTATAATATCTCCACATTTAAAACCTATTCTAATTATCTAGAAATTTTAAGTCCACAGAAAAGAAACGCCGTAGAAAATCTTCTGAAAGCATTTATCCGATAAGACCTGGACTAAACCTTATTTCTTTCTATTTTTGTGTCCAGACAAAACCATCATCATGAATAAAACCTTGATTGCACCTTCAGTACTTGCGGCAGATTTCGGAAATCTTCAACGCGATATCGAAATGATAAATAAAAGTGAAGCAGACTGGTTCCATATCGATATTATGGATGGAGTTTTCGTACCTAATATTTCTTACGGGATGCCTGTAGTGCAGGCGATTAAAAAACACGCAAAAAAAACCCTCGATGTCCATTTAATGATCGTAGATCCTGATCGATATATAAAGGAATTTGCCAAAATTGGAGCAGATATCTTAACCGTGCATTATGAAGCCTGTACGCATCTTCACCGTACACTTCAGGCAATAAAGGATGAAGGAATGAAAGCCGGCGTAGCTATTAATCCACATACCAGTGTAGACCTTTTGAAAGATATCATCAAGGATATCGACATAGTCCTTGTAATGAGTGTAAACCCAGGTTTTGGAGGACAGAGCTTTATTGAAAATACTTTTTCGAAAGTTCAAAAGCTAAAAGAGATGATCACTCTTAACAATGCAAAAACCCTTATCGAAATTGACGGAGGAGTGACAGATAAAAATGCTGCTGAACTTGCTAAGGCAGGTGCAAATGTTCTGGTAGCAGGAAGTTTTGTTTTTAAAGCCGATAACCAGCCCGAAACTATAAAAAACCTAAAAAAAATTGCAAACCCCTCAGAATAAATTTGATGTCGTAATAATAGGCGGCGGACCCATAGGTATCGCATGCGCACTGGAAGCCCAGAAAAAGGAGTTGTCTTATGTCATTCTGGAAAAAGGCTGTCTGGTTAATTCTCTTTATCACTATCCTACCAATATGACCTTTTTTTCCACTTCAGAAAAGCTGGAACTGGATAATATCCCTTTTATCAGTAATAATCCAAAGCCGGGAAAAAGAGAAGCCTTAGAATATTACAGACGTATTACTACTTCCAATGATATCAATATCAATTTATTCGAGAAGGTTACTAATGTAAGAACCGAATCCGATAACAAACATATAGTCACCACCGCTAAATCGGAATACGAAGCAGAAAATGTGATCATTGCTACGGGATTCTATGACATCCCTAATAATCTTGGAGTCCCGGGGGAAGATCTGCCAAAAGTTTCCCACTATTATAATGATCCCCATTATTATTCAACTCAAAAAACTATTGTGGTAGGCGCCAGTAATTCTGCTGTTGATGCTGCTTTGGAAATTTACCGCAAGGGAGGTGATGTGACCATGATAGTAAGAAAACCGGAAATAGGTGAACGGGTAAAATACTGGGTAAGACCAGATATTATCAACCGTATCGAAGAAGGAAGCATTAAAGCCTTTTTTAATACAACTATAAAAGAGATAAGGGAAGATGAAGTGATAGTAAAAACTCCAGAAGGGGAAAAAATACTTGAAAACGATTTTGTCTTATTACTTACGGGGTATCGTCCTAATTTTGGCTTTCTTCAAAATATGGGAATAGAATTATCTGATGACGGAAAAAAGATCCCAAAGTATAACGAAAAAACAATGGAAACCAATGTACCGGGGATATTTCTGGCGGGCGTCATATGTGGCGGTGTAGAGACCCACAAATGGTTTATCGAGAACTCCAGGATACATGCTAAAATGATCATGGACCACATCAGCCAAAAAGCTGATTCCGTAGCATAAGAAATTATCTCCCGGATTAAAAAATGATTTTTTTAATTCATCAAAACCACCGAATTGGATCCTAAACCTTTTCTTCGTCCGATAATCTTTCCATAAAATTCCAGATCTTCATCATTATTTTTAAAGGAATGATCCACTTTGTTCCCGATTTCCTCCAAGGGAAAAGTATAGATTTCAATTTCAGGATAGGTGTCAAACTGATCTGTTTTATTCATCCCTACCTCCACTCTATTATTAGCTTCGTCGTAAACCACAAATTCAGCCATAAAATTATGCCTTAACAGGTCTATACAGTCCTGGGATAATTTTTTACATTCTTTACATTCTTTAATGTAGATCTTTATCAATTCCTGTAAAGAAGTACGTAATTGATTTGTATTGAAATATGCAGCCATAATGGTTCGGTTTTTAAACTTCTTTAAAGTTATAGTTTATGAATTTTTGAAGAAATTAATTGGGTTAGTTTTAACGCTCAGGCTTAAAAATAATCTAATTTCAAGTTTCTTTCTTAAGAATTACAATAGTACCATCTACTAAAAAATTATGACACAATTAGCTGAAAACGTATCCAATTTATAGTTTTCCAATTATTGCTATCTTAAATTTCAAATTTTATTATAAATTACTTTATTAACTAAAATTTCCTAAATCTGATTCATGAATAAAATCCTTCTCTGGTCCATTTGCGCTGCTCTTGCCGGCTTTCTATTTGGATTTGATACTGTGGTGATCTCTGGTGCCGACCAGCAATTACAGGAAGCCTGGGGAACCAGCGACGCTATTCATGGTTCCGTTGTCATGGCTATGGCATTGTGGGGCACAGTTATAGGAGCCATTTTTGGAGGAATTCCTACCAATAGTATTGGAAGAAAGAATACATTATTAATCATTGGTCTACTTTACCTTGTCTCGGCTCTGGGTTCGGCGTTGGTAGACGGGCCTTATATATTTGCAGCCTTTCGCTTTATTGGCGGTCTTGGAGTTGGAGCATCTACTATTGCAGCTCCTGCCTATGTATCTGAGATAGCACCTTCTAAGGACAGAGGTAGACTGGTAGGACTTTATCAGTTTAACATAGTTCTGGGGATCCTAATTGCGTTTCTATCCAATTACCTTTTACGCGATACAGGATCAGAACCATGGAGATGGATGCTTGGAGTGGAAGCCATCCCTGCATTTATCTACATCCTGTTCGTATTTACCATTCCTGAAAGTCCGCGTTGGCTAATATCAAAAGGGAAAGTTAAGAAAGCAGAAAAAACTTTAGCTTATATAAATCCGGATATAAATGTTCAGGATAAGATCGAAGAAATAAGACATCAGTCTGAGACGGAAATTAAAGGGGAGAATATATTTATGAAAAAATATCGATTCCCCTTGATGCTGGCTTTCCTGATCGCATTTTTTAATCAGTTATCCGGTATAAACGCTTTTCTTTATTATGCCCCAAGAATTTTTGAAGAAGCAGGATTGGGACAAAGTACGGCCTTACTTAGCAGTATTGGCATTGGTATCGTGAACCTTATTTTTACATTATTTGGTGTATTTCTTATAGACAGGCTGGGAAGAAAAAAATTGATGTATATAGGCTCCATCGGATATATTATATCATTGTCCCTGGTAGCAGCTGCATTTTTCCTGAATTGGGGAGGTTATTTTGTGCCAATGTTCCTATTCCTGTTCATAGCATCCCATGCTATTGGACAGGGTGCAGTGATCTGGGTATTTATTGCTGAAATATTTCCTAATAATATCAGAGCTTCCGGCCAGGCTTTTGGAACATCAACACATTGGCTCCTGGCCGCCATAATACCATCGCTTATCCCCTATTTATTTTCTACGATCGGAGCAGGAACCGTGTTCGCATTTTTTGCCTTTATGATGGTGCTTCAATTGTTATTTGTGATCTTTCTTATGCCAGAAACTAAAGGAAAATCTCTTGAAGAACTTTCTGAAGAACTTGCTTTAAATAAATACAACCGATGAAAAAATTATTAAAATATAGCTTATTTACTTTCTCTTTTATTTCCATTTTAAGTTCATGCAAAAATGATAAATCTGCGGGCCCAGAAAATTCAATCGAAAAGGATTCCATAGCCAGCAATGAAGAGAAGAATTTCAGACCAGCATTTCATTTTACCCCCGAAGAAAACTGGATGAATGACCCTAATGGAATGTTTTATCTGGACGGAACCTATCATCTCTATTTTCAATATTATCCCGAAGGAAATGTATGGGGGCCTATGCATTGGGGCCATGCAACGAGTAAAGATATGATAAAGTGGGAGGAACAACCAATTGCTTTAGAACCGGATGAAAAAGGTTATATTTTTTCAGGAAGTGCGGTTGTAGATAAGGAAAACACTTCCGGATTTGGGAGTGAAGAAACAAATCCCGTGGTGGCTATGTACACCTACCATGATCCAGAGGGTGAAAAAGAAGGCAGGGTAGATTACCAAACCCAGGCAATAGCATATAGTCTCGATAAAGGTTACAATTGGACCAAATTTGAAGGAAATCCAGTTATAAAAAATAAAGGCATTAAGGATTTCAGGGATCCCAAAGTCACCAGAGATACCATAAATGACCAATGGCTAATGGTTTTGGCGACTGTAGACCGAAGCTTTTTCTATTCATCACAAAACCTGAAGGACTGGAAGAAAATGTCTGAATTTGGAGAAGGAACCGGTGCGCATAATGGAGTTTGGGAGTGCCCAGATTTCTTTCCAATGAAAGTAACGGATACGGGAGAAATAAAATGGGTCCTTATTCAAAGTTTAAATCCAGGTGGTTATAACGGTGGAAGCGGTACACAGTATTTCGTTGGAGATTTTGACGGAACAACCTTCACACCAGAGACGTATATGGAGGATCTCCCTGAAAAGCATAGCTTCTGGCTGGACTTTGGACGCGATAATTATGCTGGTGTTACCTGGTCTAACATACCCCGGGAAGATGGTAGAACACTTTTTATGGGTTGGATGTCCAACTGGTTATATGCACAGGAAGTTCCAACCGAAAAATGGAGAAGCACCATGACACTTGCACGCGAACTGGAATTGAAAAAGATCGATGGTAAATACCGTGTTCTATCCAAACCGGTTAGAGAACTCGATAATTATAAATTTCCTGTCTATGAAAAGGATACTATGCGAACAGGGAAAGTATTCACCTATTCTACTGGAGAAGAAAACCTCATGAATAAACAGGAATATGGAAAGAACGGTGCGTTAAATCTC
>CAYWAB010000142.1:0-7651 GCA_964456105.1 uncultured Christiangramia sp.
AACGCCCGGATATGCTTCATTTAAAAGTAAAGTGGAAATAATAGAAGAAGGAGAGCCGGCACAGCCTTATGAAATATATATGAACCATGTTCTCGATCATGAGGGTTACCGATTTTTCCAATCCAGTTTTCATCCGGACGAAAAAGGAACGATTCTATCATTAAATCATGATTTCTGGGGAACCTGGATCACCTATATTGGTTATTTCCTATTGTATTTCGGGCTGATGTGGATCCTATTTGATAAGAATTCAAGATTTGGAAACCTTAAAGAAATGCTCGAAAAAATAAAGGCAAAGAAAAAAAAGCTGGCAACATTACTGGTTTTATTCTCATTGGGATTCGGTGCTAACGCGCAGGATACAGATCATGAACATGAACAGGGTAACAGTGTTCAGATAGACAGTATTATCAAAGCCAATGCGATAAGTGAAGAGCATGCCGCTAAATTTGGCAGGCTTATCATCCAGGATGCCGGAGGGAGAATGAAACCGGCTAATACTTATTCCTCTGAGCTATTGCGAAAATTGAGTAAAAGTGATGAGTATGCTGGATTATCATCAGATCAGGTCTTAGTTTCCATTACGGAAAATCCTGTATTCTGGTATAGTGCTCCGCTTATCTATGTTCAGAAAAAGAATGACAGTCTGCACAAGATTCTTAATGTAGAAGAGGGTAAAAAGTATCTTACTTTAACCGATTTTTTTGATGAGAGAGGGGCTTACAAATTATCACCATATTTGGAGGATGCCTATCAGGCGGCTGTTCCCAATAAGTTTCAAAAGGATTTTATAGAGACCGATAAGAAGGTGAATCTTCTTTACCAGGCCCTTCAGGGAAAGATTTTAAAGATATTTCCTGTTCCCGGTGATGAGAACAATGAATGGGTATCCTATCCGGAGGTTGATGAAGCTAATCTAACCGGAATGGATTCGGTTTATACAAAGCAGATACTTCCTTTATATATGAATGCCCTGAGAACAGCAAGGGAAACTGGGGATTATGAAAAAGCCAACCAATATCTTGAAAGTATTAAAAGTTATCAGGAGAAGTTCGGATCTGAAGTGATGCCCTCCAAGGAAAGGATCAATGCTGAAATCCTTTATAATAAATATGATGTTTTCAGGAATCTTTTCTGGATGTATATGCTGGCAGGATCTTTAATGTTACTTTTTGTTATCGTACAGATTTTTAAGGATAATAAATTTATAAGGAGCCTGATCAATATTAGTGCGGTAACCATTCTTATTCTTTTTATAATTCACACTGCAGGGCTTGCCGCAAGATGGTATATATCCGGGCATGCACCCTGGAGTGATGCTTATGAATCCATGATTTATGTAGCATGGGCCACAATGTTCTTTGGTCTTGCATTTGGAAGAAAATCTAATCTTACTATTGCCTCTACAGCATTTGTCGCTTCCATGATATTGATGATCGCACACTGGAACTGGATGGATCCGGCTATTGCGAACCTTCAGCCCGTTCTTAATTCATACTGGCTTATGATACATGTTTCTGTGATCGTGGGTAGTTACGGGCCTTTTACCCTGGGAATGATACTTGGAGTAGTAGCATTGTTATTAATGATACTGACCAATGATAAGAATCGAAAGAAAATGGAACTCAATATCAAGGAGATCACTGTGATCACCGAAATGGCACTTACCGTAGGTCTTGTAATGTTGACCATTGGTAATTTCCTTGGTGGACAGTGGGCGAATGAGAGCTGGGGACGCTACTGGGGCTGGGATCCCAAAGAGACCTGGGCGCTTATTAGTATTATGGTATATGCGTTCGTAATTCATATGCGATTGGTTCCAGGCTTAAGAAGTCGCTGGTTTTTTAATCTTATGGCAGTGATCGCATTCGCCAGTATTATGATGACCTATTTTGGGGTGAATTTTTATCTTTCAGGACTGCATTCCTATGCTAGTGGAGATAAAGTGATCACGCCTAGTTTTGTGTACTATTCCGTAGCTGCAGTAGCAATTCTTGGTGCATTATCCTACTGGAAATTCCAGAAGCATTTTTCGAAAAAATAGTTATACTGTTATTCTGAACCAATTAATAAAAAAATGCCCTGCAGGAACTGCAGGGCATTTTAAGTTTTTACAAAAGAATTTTCTTTAGTTGATATTACCAACCATATCCTTTGGGTTAACCCATTCGTCAAATTGTTCTTCTGTGAGATAACCTAAGTTAACGGCTTCTTCTTTCAGGGTAGTTCCATTTTCATGAGCCTTGTTGGCAATTTCTGCAGCCTTATAATATCCTATTTTGGTATTCAGTGCGGTTACAAGCATCAAGGAATTATTTAGAAGCTCCTTAATTCTCGACTCATTTGCCTCGATACCTCTAGCGCAGTGTTCTTCAAATGAAATACAGGCATCTCCTAGTAGTTCTGCGCTTTGAAGAAGGGCATTCGCCATAACAGGTTTGAATACATTAAGTTCGAATTGACCCTGCATTCCACCTACGCTCATAGTCGTGTCATTACCTATCACCTGTGCGCAAACCATGGTTAATGCCTCACACTGTGTTGGATTTACCTTACCTGGCATGATGGAGGAACCTGGCTCGTTCGCAGGAATGTTAATTTCACCTATACCGCTTCTTGGGCCAGAAGCTAGCATTCGTACATCGTTACCTATCTTATTTAGAGATACCGCTAATTGCTTTAGTGCTCCATGGGTTTCAACAAAAGCGTCATGGGCGGCTAAGGCTTCAAATTTATTACTTGCAGAGACGAAAGGCATATCGGTAAACTTAGCAATATATTCAGCAACCCTTTTTGAATAGCCTTTTGGGGTATTTAGTCCCGTTCCAACGGCAGTTCCTCCAAGAGCGAGTTCTGCGAGATGCGGCAATGTATTTTCCAATGCTTTTATACCATGATCAAGTTGTGCTACATAACCACTAAATTCCTGGCCTAAGGTTAGGGGAGTGGCATCCATGAAATGGGTACGACCTATTTTAACTGTATTTTTAAACTCTTCTGATTTCTTTTTTAAAGTATCTCGTAATTTCTTTAATCCCGGAAGAGTATTTTTAGTAACCTTTTTATAAGCTGCGATATGCATTCCGGTAGGAAAGGTGTCATTGGAGGATTGAGATTTGTTTACGTCATCATTAGGTTGAAGCGTCTTTTCTCCTTCACCGATTTTTTTGCCCGCTAATTGATGTGCTCTGTTGGCAATAACCTCATTAACGTTCATGTTGCTTTGCGTACCACTTCCGGTTTGCCAGATCACTAATGGAAACTGATCATCATGTTTTCCTTCAAGGATTTCATCGCAAACCTTACCGATAAGATCTCTCTTATCCACAGAAAGCACACCGAGTTCACAATTCGTGAAGGCTGCAGCTTTTTTCAAATATGCGAAACCGTAGATGATATCCAGTGGCATCGAAGAAGCCGGACCGATCTTGAAATTATTTCGTGAACGTTCTGTCTGGGCGCCCCACAATTTATCTGCCGGGACCTTAACTTCACCCATAGTATCTTTCTCTATTCTATATTCCATAAATGCTTAAATTGGTTGAAGCACAAAGTTAAGATTTAGCTGATTTCTTTATTAAAAAAAAGGTTTAAAATTGTACTGGTATTAATGAGTCTGGTAAGCTTAAACTTTAAAAAAATAAATAAATATTGTGATAAGCGGCCCAGACTTCCTATCTTTGGATCAGATTCAAAAATTTTCGAAAATTATGATGTTTGAATTCGATCAGTATCTTGGTTTCCTTGCCTTCCTTATTATATTAACAATGGGTTTTTGGCTTATGATCTTTTTAGTGGCTTTTGTTCCCTACTGGATCGGTGGTTCTGTTGGAGAACTAATCAAAGAAAAGCGAGAAGCTAGAAGGAAAGCTAAAGAAGAAAAGTAATAAAAAAGGGACTTAAAATTAAGTCCCTTTTTTTTAACCATCAATCAATTTATTAAAACTCACCTTCTCCTTCATAATCTTCGTCGTCTCCTCTTCTTTCCTGACGTTTTTTCTGCTGATTAAACCTGTAAATAAAGGACACATTCACTCTTTGTCCTTGTCTCCACTGGAATTCTGAGCTTTGTTCAAAGAATTCGGTGCTCGTGGTCTGTCTTCGGATACTTCCGTTAAAAATATCGCGGACGTTTACAGCAATGGTAGCATTATCATTAAATAGCTCTTTACTTAAAGCAACATCGATGTTAAGAATTCCATCTCTGCTTCCCTGAACCTCGTCCTGGGCACCTCTATAAAAAGCGTTGGTTTGCCAATCTATTTTCCACGGCAATGTTACTTTTGAACTGAATCTACTGAACCAGCTCGTATTTTCCTGGGAATAATCCACTCCGTTAAATTCACCGTCCAATTTAAACTGGAAGAAATTAACACTACCATTCAATCTTAACCAATCGGCAGGATTATACAGAAATCCTAATTCAGCACCGCTCCGGTCGTTCGTGGCAAGGTTAAACGGAATAATTCTAATCACTTGGATGTCGGTATCATTTGGTCCAGAAATAATGACTTCCTCCTGAACTCTTTCGAAGGCATCTGTTTCGCGTTGATAATAAACTGAACCGGTCAAGGTAAGTTTTTCCCATCTTTTAAGGTACCCGATATCGAATGCATTAGAAAAAGCAGGATTCAAATTAGGATTACCCTGGAAAATGTTATTTCTACTACTTCTGGAAGGAAATGGATTGATGTACCAGCCCCTTGGTCTATTAATCCTACGATTGTATCCAAACGTAATATTCTCTTCTTCACCAATTTCGTAGATAACATTCAGAGTAGGGAAAAGTCCCAAGTAGTTATTATCAAAATCGGTATCCACTTCAAAAGAAAATTCTTCCTGTAATTCTTGCTCGGTGAGTTCTGAGGTGATCTTTCCTTTAAGGTTTGTGTTTTCCAATCTCAAGCCTAAAAGAAAACTAAAATCTCCGAATTTGGTACCGTATTGAGAGTACAATGCCTGGACATTTTCAGTGTAATCAAATATGTTCGTCTGGTTTCGGTTAATAACAAGCTGCCCCGCATTATTTTCCTGATACAGGACATAATCAGAAACTTGATTTTCAAAATTACCTCGATATCCGGCTTCAAACTGAGAATCTTCCCCGATAGGGAGAACATAATCGGCTTGTAACAAATATTCCTTTTGATCTTCTATGGTAGTTGTTTCTTCTCGTGGGATATCCACTTCATCAATATCACTGTTGTTATAACGTATTGGCTCACGTATAAAGGACGCTTGTGTTTCACTATCGTTTTCATACTGGAAATCGGCAGTAAGCTCGTGACCTTTATTATCGAATCTTTTGATGTAATTTAAAGAGAACTGAAAACTTTCATCTTCCTCAGTTTCTAGCTCCAGTCTTTCAGTTCCTAATAAAGCATTTCCATTAAAAAAATAATCGTTCACGTTCGTAGTGAGATCCTCATCGTCTCCATTTCTGTAAAAGATAGCTCCTGTAATGGAAGACATATCGTCTATGTAATATTCCATTCCGAAGTTCGTGTTGAATCCTCTGTTTATTCTATCATAATCCCTATCCTCAATATTTCGGTCATATTCTAGGCCTTCGAGAAAAGGATCTACCCTAGTGTTAAAATAACGGGTGTCAAAGAAACCATTACCTGGTGTTTCAGAATATCGGTAACCAGTAGTGGTAAATAAATTGTAATTATCGGTTCTATAATTAATATTGGCGTTAATCCCCGCATTTGCTGGAATTCCACCATTTATTGTAAGTGAACCGTTGAAACCGAGAGTTTCCTTCTTTCTTAAAATAATATTTATAATACCCGCTGTACCTTCTGCATCATATCTCGCAGATGGTGATGTAATAACCTCAACTCTTTCAATGGCCTCGGCGGGCAATTGCCCTAGCACGTCTGTTCCTCCAAAGCCTGCAAGTGCAGAAGGCTTTCCATTAATAAGGATCCTGACGTTGCCATTTCCTCTCAGGCTAATCCCTCCTTCAATATCCACGGAAACAGATGGAACATTGTTAAGAGCGTCGCTAACAGTACCACCGGCTGTGGTAAGGTCTTTACCAATATTATAGATCTTCTTATCTAACCTAACGTCTACCTGTGTGGTTTCTGCTCTTACGACAACCTCATCTAGACTTTCTGAGCCTAGACCAAGGGGTATAGTACCCAGATCTAGATCTGAATTAATACTTCTATTTTTAAATTCTTTGGCCTGATAGGAAATGAATTCTACTATAATGTTATAAGTTCCCGAATCAACCTCGACAGAGAATTCACCCTGAGCGTTAGTTACACCTCCAGTGAGATCCTGAGGATCATTTACATTGACTACGGAGATGGTAGCATATTCCAAGGGAACTTCGAGTTCGTTATCTATAACTTTACCTGAGATGGTATAATCTCCATTTTGGGAATTAGCCTGAAAATTAAATACGGAAAGTAAGCCTAAAAAGAAGCTTAGCACATAAATCGTTTTGGTGGTCATTTATCAATTTTTTTAAGTATGACCAAGCAAAACCGGAATAGTTTAATTATCCTGAGTTAATATTCTGTTAAACAAATTAAACAAAAGATTAAACAGTCTAGTTCTGAGGATTTTAAGATTTTCTGGTAAGTTTTTTATTCAGGAGAATATAATTTTCGAACTGGGTGTCGTCCATGAATTTCTGAAGAGCTTTGTATTCATTTTTCTGAATAGACTTTAATTTATGAATCTGACTCTCGGTATTCAAACTTGAATTTATGATCTCGTTCTTTTTTATGGTATATTCAATAATAGCGTCTTGTAGCAGGAGAGTCTGTTCTTCCGTCAGATTCAATTGATCTTTCCAGGTGTAAGCAAGTTCAGCCGCAACTTCCTTAATCTCTCTTCTGTTCTTTTCATGAATATAAATTTGAGAATAAACGAAACCTGCCACAGCTGCTGCCGCCACACTTATCATTGCTATTTTATGCTGAAGTTTCATTTTCTGCTTTTTTTTAAACTATTTTTTCAATGTCGGAAGGTGGTCTTCCTATCACTGCATCATTTTCATTTTCTACTATTGGTCTTTCTATCAGTTTAGGATTTTTTACCATAACCCTTATTAATTCTTCGTCGCTAAGATCCTTTTCTTTATAATCCTCTTTCCAAACCTTTTCATTCTTTCTTACCAACTGGATCGGAGTTATATCAAGCTTTTCAATCAATTTTGAAAGTTCATCTTCACTCAGAGGTTCTTTAAGATATTCTCTAACTTCAAAATCCTTCCCAGAATTCTTTAAAATCTCCAGTCCTTCCCTGGACTTTTTACATCTTGCGTTATGATAGATAGTAAGCATTTAATTAGAATTTACACTTTAAAATAACCAATTATATCAAAAATCAAAAGTCTTTAGCATTGAAATTAAACTTCATTCTTCTGGCCCATCATCATTAGATACGCCTTAAGGAATTCGTCTATCTCGCCATTCATCACATCTTCTACGTTTCCGGTTTCTTCTCCGGTTCTAACATCTTTAACCAGTTTGTAGGGATGCATAACATAATTTCTTATTTGCGAACCCCATTCGATCTTCATCTTGGAATCTTCTATTTCTCTTCTTTGTGCCTGTCTTTTCTGTAGTTCTATTTCAAATAGCTGGGATTTTAAAAGCTGCATGGCTTTATTTTTATTTTCCAGCTGTGA
>CAYWAB010000143.1:0-7585 GCA_964456105.1 uncultured Christiangramia sp.
GTGATTAAAATGTTATTTTAACTTTTGCTTCCACAATATCAGAATAAGGCAAAACCGCCTCCTTCTGTACTGTATGTTTTCCTTTACCAACCGGCTTCGGCTCCCTTGCTTTCCATGAAAGCTTAATTTCATTATCGTCTGCAGCAATAAGATCTCCTTCGAACTTATCTTCTTCGGTCTTCACCTTCAGCCTGCGGCCTATGTTCTTTTTGTATTGCCTTGGCATTGACAGGGGCTCAGATACACCTGCCGAGGTCACTTCCAGTGAAAAATCCTCTTCTTCCCTGTCCAGGTTATGCTCGATTGCACGGCTCACCAGGATACAGTCGTTTACTGAAACTCCTTCATCACCGTCTATAACCACTTTTATGTGGTTCGCAGAATTTACTTCAAGGCTTATTAAAAATAAGGATTTATTTTCTTCGAATACCTTCTCTGCTAATTTTTCTACCTTATCCTTCAGCATGTTTATAAAAAGAGGGGACTCATGTCCCCTCGCTGTACTTTTTTCTAGTTTCAACGCTGCAAATATAGCAATTATTTCCAAGTATAAAAACGTGAAAATAAATGAAATATTCTTTGTAGCTTTAATAGTGTATTTATTGACAAGCTTTTACCTTCAATCATGAAAAATATCCTAGTACCCACCGATTTCAGCGAGCAGGCTGAAAAAGCACTTAAAGTGGCCGCACAGTTAGCAAAAAAATTCGATGGAGAGATCTATCTTCTACATATGCTGGAACTTCCGCTACAGCTTATAGACCCGGTACAGGGAAGCAGTCATAACCTTCCGGAAGCCATATTTTTCATGAAACTGGCGCACCAAAGATTCGCGAAGATCATGAAAGAACCTTACCTGAAAGGGATCAAGGTACACGAAACCGTGGAGTTCCACCGAGCTTTCGACGGGATCATGGAAATAAGTGCGGAGAAAAATTGTGACCTTATCGTTATGGGCTCTCACGGGACCAGTGGTTTCCAGGAAATGTTCATAGGTTCCAACACCGAAAAAGTGGTTAGAAATTCAGAGATCCCGGTACTGGTGATCAAGAATGAGATCAGGGATTTTAAAGTAAAGGATTTTGTTTTTGCCACAGATGCCGACCCGGAAAATCATCACACTCTAAAAAAGGCCATGAAATTTGCTGACACGATAGGCGCGAAATTACACCTTCTCTTCGTTAATACTCCAAATAACTTTATTACCAGCGAAGAAGCTCATTCCAGAATGGATAGTTTCCTTAAAGGATCAAATTCCAAAAATTTCGATATACATATATATAATGACGTTACCGTGGAAAAAGGCATCCTCAATTTCGCCAGTAAGATAGATGCCGATCTGCTAGGAATAAGCACACATGGCAGAAAGGGACTTGCGCATTTCTTTAACGGAAGCATCAGTGAAGATCTTGTGAACCACTCCAAACGTCCCGTGGTCACTTTCAAAATTTAAAGGAAAGCCTTCATGGCTCCATTCCGGATAAGGTTCCAGAAATAATTCCAGAAGGATTTGGTCTTATCCCGGGTAAAGGAAACATCCTTGTAGTTAGCTTTTTCATTAAGGGCTTTATCACCTACAACGAGATTGGTAAAGAAAGAAAGGATGCTATTCTTTTCTTCCCCGCCTTTCTGAAGCACTTCTACCGAGAAATCCTTATACTCCACCCTCATATCGCCGGAAGCCCGGGTATCGTTTCCGTAAAAATTGAAATACATATTCAGGATCTCGCCACTGGCCTTTACATTTCTCGCAGGAGTCAAAAAAGAGTTGATCTCTTCCGCAGCCAGTCTCCCCAATTCGCCTGAAATATGGAACTCATCGTTTCTGTTGCTCACATCAAATTCCCAAAGTACTTCAAGCGGAGCACTTCGCATAAAGTCAGCATTTACCTTTATTCTGGTCTTCGGGAAATCTTTTCCGCTCATACCTATATTAGTAAGATTAGAGATACCGGCATTTAGATCACTGAATTCCACTACTCCTGCTTCGGGATCTGGATGAATATTTTCTTCATATTTAATATAGGTATTCGTCAGGCTAATAGAATCCAGGCCGAGTTTTATGGGCAACTGCCTTATCATCTGACTGTACATCGGCTTGAAACTGGTATCATCAGGTTTTAACCTGTTACGGTATATCCTGAGATCTGCAGCGTCTATTCTAGTAAGCTCACTTTTAAGCTGAAGAGAATCCTGTGCAAAAGACCAGTTAAGATCTATCACTTCTATGGAATCTATACTTAGATCGTACCAGTCCTTTTCCACCTCGATGGTCTCTTGAAATTCGCTTTTGGAATATTGAGGGATCATCCTGAATTTTTCAATACTTAAATTACGGTCTTTGTCAATCAGAAGTCTTTCAGCTGCCAGGCGATATTGTTCGCTTAGATGATAACTAAGACTATCCATTTCCAGACTTAATGATTCATAGTTAAATGGTATCCTGTCTTTCAGCGTTTCCGCATCCAATTTTACTTCCTTTAGGTTTAAAATATTGATAGCGGCATAAAACTTCTTATCCTCATCATCCATTCCAAGCATTGCCAGACTACCATCACTGACCTGTAAAGATTGGATCAGGATTTTATTTTCAAGATCAGTATGATTTTTAGTTGTAACAGTGTCTCCTGGTTTGTCTCCATTGTACAATTTCACTTCAGGACCGGAAATTTCCATTCTCCCGATTATAATTTCATTTTTCACAAAATAGTCCCAGAGATGTATGTCACTTATTAAGATTCGGTTCACTCCGATTATCCGGGAATCAGTTTCCATTCGCGGATCGGTTATAGATGCTTTTCTTCCAAGAATATTCACATCTAGCTTTTCCCAGGTGATACTGGCTTTCTTTAAATTATCTTCCAGCATTACTTTGATCCTGTTTTCGGCGTAATTATTGAAAAGGATCAAAAGAGTAGCCAGAAAGGCTATTATGGCAAGTATGATGTAAGTGACTTTGGCAGTTCTTTTCAAGACGGGATGTTATTGGATTAATATCAATTTACAATTCCAATGTTTTACACAGGGCTCGTTTAAGAATTTTTAACTAAAGGATTGTCTCCCAGGGTCTGGCTAAGTTAAATTTTCGTCAAACTTTATTTTTTAGTTTACAACAGGTACTTCCAGGTCTTATCTTTGCAGCAAATCAATAGGAAATTAATGTTTTTAAAGATCAGTATAAAAGTTTTGTTCATAGTCGCAGAGATCCTTCTGGGTTTCTACAGTCTGGCTATGAGCGATAGTCTGCTGGTTAAGTTCCTTTTCTTTGTATTCACTGCTGCGCTGATAGCGTTTATCATGGTGAAATTCGTAGGCAAGATGTTGCCCGGAGAAAAAGATTACCTTAATTATAAGGCTGAAGAAGAAAAATAGAATTGAACAGATTGAAAGGAAGATCCGTTGAAGTTCTCAACGGATCTTTTTATTTTAAAAAACCAAACCAATAATCAGATGCGGCTTATCTGCCTTGCCGATACCCACAACCTTCACCATGATATTCCGGTACCGGAAGGAGATATCCTTATTCATGCCGGCGACTTTACCGATGGAGGTACTCGCAAGGAAAGTGAGGATTTTTTAGACTGGATCACCGCACAACCCCATAAGCATAAGTTCATCGTTCCCGGAAATCACGATTTTTATTTTGAGGATCCTGAAAATATTAAAAAGATAGCTCCGGAAATCCATGTTCTTATCGACAGGGCGATAGAAATAGAGGGGATATTGTTTTATGGCTCTCCATATACTCCCGGAGCGAGGAACTGGGCATTTCAAAAAGAACGCGGACCCGAGATCAGAAAACACTGGGACCTAATCCCTGAGGATACGGATATTTTGATCACGCATACTCCACCCTATGGAATTCTCGACGAGATCGCTAAAGGAGAAAAACTGGGATGTGAAGAATTAAGAGATAAATTAGGTTCTGTTCAACCGCAATATCATTTATTTGGACATATCCACTTTGCTTTTGGGACTACAAGACGATCCCAAACACAATACTTCAACCTTTCCATTCTGGACGAAAGCTTTAATATCAGTCGTTCCCCGATAATCATCGATTTCTGATATTTGTAATTTCTTAACATTTTCTCTTTATGCCGTTAAAACTTTACAAATCATCGATTTATAGGTTTTTTTTAACAGCAGGTTTTTATCTCTTGGCTTAACTTAGCCGTTACGAAAACAGCAAGTTTATGGATAAAATTACCAGTCCGCAGATCATTGAGGATATTAAGACCCTGATCTCCCATAGTATTTGTGAGGGCCGGAAGAAGTGTGACTATACCGGAATGCACAAAGCAATATTGAAGCAGTATTTTGACGCCAGGAAGGTAAAATTGAACTACCGGGAAAATACAGTGGACATCCAACTTCCGGTTGGAAGAAAGCAGTACACCAAAATTACTTTCGAATGCCAGGACCTTGAACGCTTTTTAAGATCTTGTTTAAGAAAGGACGAAAAGAGCCTGTTTTTATACCAGAGCCTTTTATCCCAGTATAATGTCATATCAGCTGCATAGCTAAAAAATTCACTAACTATCCAACTGATTCCGGTCCCTACACCGGGATCTTTTTATTTATAGACTTTCCTATCTCCTTGATCTTATCTATACTCACGGGCTTGGTAATAAATCCCGTGATCTCCGGATAGGATTCTGCCTGTTCACGATCGGAATACGCGATAGAGGAGGAAACGATGAATATTCTCGTCCTTTTAAAAAGATCATCCTTAAAGTGAGTTCTTAGTTCCTCTATAAATTGCCAGCCGTCCATTTCGGGCATGTTGATGTCCAGCATGATCACATCTGGCGGAAATTTCCTTGAGCTCGTAAGATCTTTTAAGGCCTCCTTTGCATTCGCATAATAGGCTTGCTCCTCAAAAATTTCTGCACGAGTGATCATCTTCTTTATAATGATCTGGTAGATCTCATCGTCATCTATTACCCATACGCTCTTCTTCATGAAAAATATACTTTAAAGGTGGTTCCAACATTAGGCCTGCTTTCGACCCCGACTTCACCACCCATTGCATTAACCTGATTTTTTGTAATGAACAGGCCTACACCACGGGAATCACTCCTGCCCGAAAATGTCTTATAAAGCCCGAACACCTTGTCTTTATGTTTATCAAGATCTATTCCAATTCCGTTATCAGCGACTTCGAGCACCCAATTTCCGTTCTGTTTATAGCCAGACACCTCGATCACCGGAGTCCGGTCTGGATGACTGTAACGCAGTGCATTGGTCAGGAAATTCAGAAGTACGCTCTCCATATATGAAGAATTGAATCGTACCTTCATCTGCGGCGGAATATTGTTTTTTATGATCGCCCCCTTAGATTCGATCTGCAAGCCCAGTACTTCCATCGCGTTATCCAGGTACTTTGAGACCTGCACTTCTTCCGATTTGATGTCAAGGTTGTTGTTGATGGAAACCACCTCGTTCAGATCGTGAAGGGTCTGGTTAAGGTTCCTGGAAACATTCTGTAGCAGCCTTACGTAGTTATTTTTTTCCTCGGGACAAGATTCATTTTCATATAACTGGAGTATAGACTCGAGGTTGCTGGAATGTGATCTCAGGTTATGGGATACGATATATGCGAAATTGAGCAGGCGCTTATTCTGCTCCATGACGAAGTCGTAGGATTTTACAAGATTAAGCTCTGCCTCCTTCTTTTCTGTAATATCACGAAGGTTTACCACATAACCACCGATATTCTTTTCTTCAAGGAGATTGGTAAGAGTAGCGTTAACCCATATCCAGTTGGCACATTTGGTCTGTATCCTTATAATGATCTCAGAGTAAGCCACACCCGGATTTTCATTCGCCTCTTTTAGTTTTTCTATCAGATAGGGACAGTCCTGCGGATGTACCAGTGAAAAAATTTCGGTATCGTCAAGCAGGAGGGTTTCGTATCCCGTGATACGCTTCAGTGACGGAGAATTATAGATCACTCTTCCATTATCCTTGATCACAAGGATCACCTCACTGGAGTTTTCCACGAGTCCGCGGAAGCGCTTTTCGTTCTCCACCAGCTTCGCCTTAGCCTTGATCCTGGCCGAAATATCCTGAACAATGGCGATATGTGAGGTTATCTCCTGCCCTTCATTGGATAATGGGGTAACATTCAGATTGATCCAGATGGTCTCCCCATCCTTCGCGATAAGTCGCTTCCTTTGATGATATTCCTTGATCTCGTTTGCCCGCAGCTTTTTCATTAGCTCGGCACTTTCCTCGATCTCTTCCGGATGGGAGATAGACCTGTAGTTCAATCTCTTGGTCTCCTCCTCGGTATAGCCAATAAGCTCCTGAAATTTCTTATTGGATTCCAGGATCATCCCGGTGCTGGTCTCTATTCGTACCATTCCGACAGCCGCCTGGTTGAAGATGGTCCTGAACCGCAATTCACTTTTAGCGAGATCGGCAGTTCTCTTTTTTAAGCGTTCAGCAAGGATCACCGGTTGTTTCATGGCACTACAGACGATCCAGCCAAAACTTCCTGCCAGCACCAGAATAAGTATCCCAACCGGGATAAGGGTGTTAATGGGTTGATTAGGGTTTACCGGAAGTATATAGATCTTCCATTCCCCGTCCGGCAATAAGATATCTTCGGAATAGGATTCATCAAAGCATTCTTCCTCATCCAAAAAATATTCCCATTCCCGGGTAACGGGATTTATCTTGGAGAACTGGAAACGATATTTATCTGAGGCAAGTTCCCTGATACCCGACTGTTTGATAAGATTCTCAAAATGAATGATGACTGCCGAAAAACCCCAGAACTCGTTCTCAATAAAGACAGGTAGTCTGCCTACGATGGCGAGTCCGCCTTGTTTTAATTCCAGTGGACCGGCAAAGAACATCCTGCGATCTTCAATGGCCTTAATAGCTTCGGCATTCCGGCTTTTGTCGGCCAGGATGTTATAGCCCAGAGCTTTTTCATTATTCTCTAAGGGATACACCTTGGTGATGACTCCTTTAGGTACGATCTGTATGGCATCGATATTGGGATTGCCATCCACGAGCTGGGAAGCGAATTTTTCAAAATCCTCGATGTTCCCGTCCTCATCGATCTGAAGCGCAAGGGATAAGGCTGCGGAATAACTATACTTAAGGGATTGGTCGATGTTTTGTTCCACCACATCGATGATACCCGACATTTCCCGTTGACGGGATTCCACCAGGATCCGGTAGCGCTGCCAGAGCATGAAACCGCCAAGCAGCAGCACACAAAGAGCTGATAGAAAACCAATAAGTAAAGGCTTTCTTAGTATTGTAGGTCTTAGAATTTCAGTCATTTAATCCAGGGGCTTAGATTCAATGATTTTATGATTTATAGGGACGACAAAGATAGTTAATTATTTGTTAAGGAAAAGAATAAGAGTAATTCAAGAAAGGATGAACTACATAAATAAAGTCTGAAATACAGCTTTTAAACTCTGAAGTAGGAAGAAATAATTCGGAAATTCAAGTCAGAACAAGGTTTGAAGGAATTTTTTTACGAGAAATGCTAATGAGATCTTACAGAAAATAGAATGAACTTTTAACAAACCGGTGTAGGAAAATATGGTCGTTTTGAGTT
>CAYWAB010000144.1:0-7557 GCA_964456105.1 uncultured Christiangramia sp.
TCTAAATGGATTTATTTAGATTGACCATTTACAAATTAGAATATCAACAACTTAAATATTGAAAAATAGCATGTCAACATTAAGATTTCAAGCTTTAAAAGAAACTTTGAACAGGGTCCCGCTTAAAATAGAGGAACCTGGAAGACGATCTGAAATTTTCTCTAGTAATGTATTCAATGAAACTGTAATGAGACAGTTTCTAACCAAAGAAGCCTATGAGAATGTAACCGAAGCCATGAAGACTGGGAAGAAGATCGACAGGAACGTCGCCGATCATATTTCTACCGGAATGAAGGAATGGGCTATTTCTAAAGGGGTTACTCACTATACGCACTGGTTCCAACCGCTTACCGGAGCCACTGCCGAAAAACATGACTCTTTTTTCGAGCCGTTGGGAGAAGGTCTAGCCATCGAGAAGTTTGGTGGAGGTCAGTTGGTTCAGCAGGAGCCTGATGCTTCCAGTTTCCCGAGTGGTGGAATAAGGAATACTTTTGAAGCGAGAGGTTATACTGCATGGGATCCAACTTCACCGGCATTTATATGGGGAACGACCTTATGTATCCCAACTGTTTTCGTTTCCTATACTGGAGAAGCCTTGGATAATAAGACTCCTTTATTAAGAGCTTTACAGGCCGTAGATCAGGCAGCTACAGATGTATGTAAGTATTTTGATAAGAACGTAAAGAAGGTTAATGCGACTCTGGGTTGGGAGCAGGAATATTTTCTTGTAGACTCTGCTCTTGTAGCCTCTAGACCTGATATTACCTTAACCGGAAGAACCCTTCTTGGACATTCACCGGCGAAAGGGCAGCAGCTTGACGATCATTATTTTGGATCGATTCCATCCAGAGCGATCTCTTTTATGAGAGATCTTGAGATCGAATGTATGAAACTGGGAATCCCGGTTAAAACAAGACATAATGAGGTAGCACCTAACCAGTTTGAGCTTGCACCTATCTTTGAAGAGGCGAACCTTGCTGTAGATCATAACTCCCTTATCATGGATGTTATGAAGAAGGTAGGAGAAAGACATAACTTAAGTGTGCTGATGCATGAAAAGCCATTTGCCGGAATCAACGGTAGTGGTAAGCACAACAACTGGTCACTCGCAACAGATACAGGGGTTAACTTGTTATCTCCCGGTTCTACGCCAATGAAGAACCTCCAGTTCCTAACTTTCTTTATCAATACTATTAAAGCAGTTTATGATCATGAGGAATTACTAAGAGCTGCGATCGCCAGTGCTTCAAATGATCACCGTTTAGGAGCGAACGAGGCACCACCGGCAATCATTTCAGTATTTATAGGTAGCCAGTTAACTAACGTTCTTAATGAACTGGAAAAAGTTACCGACGGTAAACTTTCACCACAAGAGAAAACAGATCTTAAACTTAATGTAGTAGGAAAGATCCCTGAGATCCTTCTTGATAATACCGATCGTAACAGGACTTCGCCATTTGCCTTTACAGGTAATAAATTTGAGTTCCGTGCGGTAGGTTCACTTGCAAACTGTGCGGGAGCTATGACTGTTCTTAACAGTATCATGGCAAAACAACTTAAAGAGTTCAAGAAAGAAGTAGATAAATTGGTTAAGGACAAGAAAATGAAGAAGGATGATGCCATCTTTAATGTCCTTAGAGAATATATCAAAAAATCTAAAAAGATTCGTTTCGAAGGAGATGGTTATAGTGAAGCCTGGGAGAAAGAAGCTAAGAAACGTGGATTAAGTAATAATCGTACCACACCACAGGCTCTTAAAGCACAGGTTAGTAAAAGTACTATCAAGCTTTATGAGGAACTTGAGGTAATGAATAAAGTGGAGATCGAAGCCCGTCATGAGATCGAGCTTGAAGAATATGCAATGCGTGTTCAGATCGAGGGACGTATCCTTGGCGATATCGCACGTAATCATGTGATCCCGACTGCAATTCGCTATCAGAACATCCTAATTGAGAATGTTCGCGGATTAAAAGAGATCTATGGTAGTGAATATACTAAACACGCTAAAGAGCAATTAGAGATCCTTGAAAGTATTTCAGCTCATATCGCGGCGATCAATTCTAAGGTGAATGCCATGATCGAAGCGCGAAAGGTGGCCAATAAAATGGAAGATGCCGAAGAGAAAGCTTTTGCTTATTGCGATGATGTGAAGCCTTATTTTGACCAAATTAGATATCACTGTGATAAACTTGAGCTATTAGTAGATGATGAACTATGGCCATTAACAAAGTATAGAGAATTACTTTTTACCAGGTAATACTTAATTCAGTAAATAAGTCTAAGCCACGCCATTCGCGTGGCTTTTTCTTTTAAAAATCCTTATTAATTGAGCAGAACTATTTAAACTAATTATCTTTGGGATCTCTAAGATTATATTCATGAGCAAAGAAGTAAGTAAGCGCTATGCCGGCAGAGGTGTTTCCGCCGGAAAAGAGGATGTTCACAGGGCTATCAAGAATGTTGATAAGGGGATTTTCCCAAAAGCGTTCTGTAAGATCGTCCCAGATCATTTAACCGGGAGCAAAGATCATTGTTTGATCATGCATGCTGACGGAGCCGGAACCAAATCTTCACTGGCCTATATGTACTGGAAAGAGACCGGTGATCTTTCGGTATGGAAAGGAATAGCTCAGGACGCCCTTATTATGAATATCGATGATCTTCTTTGTGTAGGCGCAACAGATAATATTTTGCTATCCTCTACTATTGGAAGAAATAAGAATCTTGTTCCGGGAGAGGTGATCTCAGCAATCATTAACGGAACCGAAGAGCTTATAGCAGAATTAAAGAATTTTGGTGTGGAGATCCATTCTACAGGAGGAGAAACGGCAGATGTTGGAGATCTGGTGAGAACCATAATCGTTGATTCTACGGTTACGGCGAGAATGGAAAAGAAAAAAGTGATTGATAATGCTAATATCAAAGCAGGGAATGTAATTGTTGGTTTGTCATCCTATGGTAAGGCAACCTATGAGAAGGAATATAATGGAGGGATGGGCAGTAATGGGCTAACCTCTGCCAGACACGATGTATTCTCTAAACTTCTTGCAGAAAAATATCCTGAAAGTTTTGATAGTGCTATCCCGGAAGATCTTATCTATTCAGGAACAAAAGGCTTAACAGAAAAAGTGGAAGGAAGTCCCCTGGATGCCGGAAAACTAGTGCTTTCTCCAACGAGGACTTATGCCCCTATTATTAAGAAGATCCTGGCTGAAATAGGAAATGAAAAGATAAATGGGATGGTACATTGCAGTGGAGGAGCGCAGACCAAGATCCTTCATTTTATTGATGAACTTCATATCATAAAAGATGATCTTTTTGATACTCCACCTCTTTTTAAATTGATTCAGCAGGAAAGCAATACCAATTGGAAGGAAATGTATCAGGTGTTCAATATGGGACACAGGATGGAACTTTATGTAAATGAAGAAATTGCTGAGAGGATCATTGGAATTTCTGAATCATTTGGAGTGGAAGCAAAAATAGTGGGAAGAGTGGAATCTTCAGAAACCAAAAAGCTTACCATTAAAAGTAGGTACGGTACTTTTGAATATTAATTGGTATATCCAAGATAAGATAATTCTTTTGCATCTTTTACAATCCTGGAACTTCCGCCTTTAATAAAATAGAGTTCATCAGTAATTTCCATGATATCCCGGTAAAGATGATCGGTTAGCACTATTGCTTTATTCTTCTTTTCAGTTTGTAACTCTTCCTTTATGGTTTCAACATAAATTGGACTTAGATGAGTAAAGGGTTCATCAAGCAATATTAAGTCTGTTTTCGATTTAATGGTAAGCCAGGTAGCTATAAGTCTCTTTTCCCCACCGGAAAACATTTTAAATTTGTTCTTTTTCAAAATTTCAAAGCCTGGAAATCGAGTTATGAAGTAATCCCAGTCGGAATCATATATTTTGAATAACCTATATAAAGAAAGCTTTTCCGGGAAAAAATCAGACTGTGGTAGATACATCACAGGACAATGGTTGTAGAGATCTTTCAAAATTCCTTTGCCATCGATTCTAACGAGCTTATTGTTACATGCTAAGTTCCCGAATAAAATTCGTAGCAGGCTTGTTTTTCCACATCCGTTAGGGCCAAGTATGCCGGTTACTTTTCCGGTTTCGGCCTTTACATAAATTCCGTAAAGGATTCTTTTTCCATCAAAGCTTAGTTCCACATTGTCCAGTTCAAACTTCATTAAAAAAGATTAGCGATTTTATATATCAAAATAGAAAGTATCAAATCCATAAAGAAGGAAACTGCAAACAGAAAGACTGGGGTGATTCCGAAATTCCTGTAAAAAAGCACATGGTCTTTTGCCTCTATAAAGCGGAAATAAAGAAAGAGGGCAGATAATAAAATTAATTTCATGGAAATAACGGCTATTAAGGGCATTGCCCAGATTTTCATAAAAGCCGTTATGAATATCGAAATTAGGATTAGCTTCTTATAAAAGATAAGACAGAGTCTTGTTTTAAAGAGAAAGTTTTTTACATAGATCATGTAGTAGCCAATTTAATGAAATCTTTTACTTCTACTATATATTTTTTTTTCCTCAACCTGTAAGTAGAATTTTTAAAACCACTTCCAGACTTTTCTCGTACATACTTTACAACCAAAAATAAATATTATGTATCCAAAGAACCTATTAGTGGTGATCACCGCTATACTTCTTCTTGTAAATTCTTATGTGATCTCTGAATTTGATCTGGAGCTTAGCCGCTGGGCCCGCTTGATTAGCACTTCGATTTTTTTTCTGATCCTTTTATGGCATAATGACTATAGTAAAAGGATTTTGGGTGCTTTTTTCCTGTTGATAATATCAGATTTTCTATTATTTTCTTACGAGGATCCCGCTTTCAATTCGCTAACTTTTATCGGCAGGATTTCGGGCTATATTCTGCTAATATCAGCAGTAGCGCCGGATCTGAAAAAGATAAAGACCAATCTTTTCCAGAAGTCTATTTTCATAGGAGTGCTTGGTTTGAACTTATTTATGCTAGTTACACTTCTGGACATGGTCCCGAATAGATTTCAGTATCCTCAACTTGATATTCTTTTCCTGGGGTACGGTTTAACAATGATCGTTATGGTTATTACAGCTTTAACCTATAGCAACCGTTATGCGAGTAGAGCTTCTTTTTATTTTACTGCGGCAGCATTATTCCTGGTGTTTTCGGACATTACTTCTTTTATAGGTTATTATCTGGGATTCTATGAGTTCTATTTTCCAGATCGTATCTTTTATATTCTAGGAATTTCAGGCCTTGTAAAATTTGCAACTTTAATCACCTCCTATAAACCAGTTTCGGCTTTGGAAAGGCTTTAAAAGCTTTGTCTTAGTTTTCGCTCAAATTATCGTAAATTTGCTTTCCTAAAAATCAGCATGATTATATGATTGAGAAACTTAATATCGTAAAGCAGCGATTTGATGAGGTGAACGACTTGATTATTCAGCCGGATGTAATATCAGATCAGAAGCGATATATTGAATTGAATAAAGAATACAAGGATCTTAGAGCCTTGATGGATGAGCGCGAGAAATACTTAAGTCTTACAAGTAATATCAGTGAAGCTGAAGAGATCATAGCAGATGGAAGTGATCCTGAGATGACCGAAATGGCCAAACTTCAGCTTGAAGAAGCAAAAGAGCAGCTTCCGGAATTGGAAGAAAAGATAAGGATGATGCTCGTGCCTAAGGATCCTGAAGATGCCAAGAACGTGGTGATGGAGATCCGCGCAGGAACTGGTGGCGACGAAGCAAGTATCTTCGCAGGAGATCTTTACAGGATGTATACCAAGTATGTGGAGAGTAAAGGCTGGAAACACAACATTGTAGATTTTAGTGAAGGTACGAGTGGAGGATTCAAAGAGATAATTTTTGAAGTGACCGGAGAAGAAGTTTATGGTACCATGAAATTCGAGGCCGGGGTACACCGGGTTCAGAGAGTTCCCCAAACTGAAACTCAGGGCCGTGTACATACTTCTGCGGCTACAGTAATGGTTTTGCCGGAAGCTGAGGAGTTTGATGTTGAGATCGATCCCAAAGATGTTCGAATAGACTATTTCTGTTCGTCAGGACCCGGAGGTCAGTCGGTTAACACTACTTATTCTGCAGTGCGTTTAACACACGAACCTACCGGACTTGTTGCGCAATGCCAGGATCAGAAGTCACAGCATAAGAATAAGGAAAAAGCATTCAGGGTACTCCGTTCGAGATTGTATGAAATGGAACTGACCAAGAAGCAGGAGGCCGATGCCGCAAAGAGAAACTCTATGGTTTCTAGTGGGGACAGGAGTGCAAAGATCAGGACTTATAACTACCCGCAGGGAAGGGTAACCGATCACAGGATCAATTTAACCCTTTATGACCTTTCCAATATCGTTAATGGAGATATACAAAAGATCATCGATGAGTTAAGACTTGCAGAAAACACTGAAAAACTTAAAGAAAACTCGGATATCTTATAATCCCGAAATCCCATTATCTAATATGACTTCAAAGGAGCTGACCGAACAGATTTTTAAAAAGAAATCTTTTTTATGCGTAGGGCTGGATACAGATCTCGAAAAGATCCCAACCTATTTACTCTCTGAAGAAGATCCTGTTTTTACGTTCAATAAAGCGATCATAGATGCAACTCAGAAATATTGTGTGGCTTACAAACCTAATATCGCTTTCTATGAGGCCATGGGTGTTGAAGGATGGAAGGCTTTGAAGAAGACTATTGAGTATTTACATGCTGAATATCCCGAAATTTATACGATCGCGGATGCGAAGCGGGGTGATATAGGTAACACTTCCAGGATGTATGCGAAAGCCTTTTTCGAAGATCTCGGGTTCGATTCGATTACCGTCGCGCCCTATATGGGAAAGGATTCCGTTGAACCTTTCCTCGAATTTGAGAATAAGCATACCATTCTTCTGGCATTGACCTCTAATGAAGGTGCCTTTGATTTTCAGACTTTAAAGACCGATAAAATAGAACTTTATAAAAAAGTTATTGAAACCTCAAGAAGCTGGAAAAATTCCGACAACCTTATGTACGTAGTTGGAGCTACAAAAGCTGAATATCTTGCAGAGATTAGAAAGATAATTCCGGAAAACTTTCTACTGGTTCCCGGAGTAGGAGCACAGGGTGGTAGTTTGGAAGAAGTATGCAAATATGGGATAACAAAGAATGTAGGACTTTTAGTTAACTCCTCACGCAAGATCATCTATGCTTCCGATTCTTCTAACTATGCTGAAATAGCCGCGGCCAGAGCCGAAGCACTTCAAAATCAGATGGCCATAGAGCTGGAAAAACTATAAGAATTTTTAAATGCTGATCAGGGATCACTTAAATAGAGAAATCCAGCTGAACGGCATTCCTCAGCGTATCATTAGTCTTGTACCAAGTCAGACCGAACTTTTGGTTGATCTGGGTCTGGAAGATAAGATCGTTGGTATTACTCACTTTTGCGTTCATCCCAAATATTTAAAAGATTACAAAACCAGGGTAGGCGGCACGAAAAAAGTGAATCTCAATAAAGTAAAGGAACTTCAACCGGATA
>CAYWAB010000145.1:0-7534 GCA_964456105.1 uncultured Christiangramia sp.
ATGAAAACCAAAAACAGTTTTTTTGGTTTCCGTTTGAATTATCTACTAACCTAAAATAACGTTTAACAAATAATGTCAAAAACTGCGCAATCGGTTTGGAATAACTGCCTGTCATTTATTCAGGATAACATTACACCTCAAGCATACAAAACATGGTTTGAACCTATCCAAGCAGTGAAACTTACAGATTGTGCTCTAAGCATTCAGGTTCCCTCAAAGTTTTTCTACGAATGGCTGGAGGAACATTATGTTAAGTTATTAAAGGTTTCCTTGACTCGTGAACTTGGTGATAAAGCTAAATTGGTATATGTCATCAAAATGGAAAACACTTATGGCAATAAACTACCTTTTACCGAAAAAATACCGAGCACGCAAAGGTCGAATATGACCTCTCAGGAAGTAGATGTCCCAATCAAAAACAAAAGCCCAGAGTTGAAGAATCCTTTCATAATTCCAGGAATAAGGAATGTGAAAATCGAATCTCAACTTAACCCCAATTATAATTTTGAGAATTTTCTTGAAGGTGAATCCAATCGGCTAGCTCGTTCTGCCGGCCTGGCAGTAGCCAACAAACCAGGAGGAACATCATTTAATCCTCTTCTGATTTTTGGCGGGGTAGGTTTAGGCAAGACCCATCTTGCCCATGCCATAGGAGTAGAAATAAAAGATAAATACCCTGAAAAGACAGTTCTATATATTTCTGCGGAAAAATTCACCCAGCAATATATAGAGTCTGTAAAGAAAAATAACCGTAACGACTTTATACATTTCTACCAGATCATAGACGTGCTGGTAGTTGACGATATTCAATTATTGTCTGGAAAAGCTGGTACTCAGGATGTATTCTTCCATATTTTCAACCATCTTCATCAGAATGGTAAACAGGTAATTTTAACGAGTGACAAAGCACCTGTAGACATGCAGGATATCGAACAAAGACTACTTTCTAGATTCAAATGGGGTCTTTCAGCCGAGCTGCAACATCCAGATTTCGAAACTCGTGTAGGTATCATAAAAAGTAAGCTTTACCGGGATGGTGTAGAGATGCCAGAGGATATTATTGAATTTCTTGCCAACAACATAAAAACCAATATCCGGGAACTAGAAGGAGCCATAATTTCTTTAATCGCCCATTCATCTTTCAATAAAAAGGATATTACCTTAGATCTTGCCAAAAAGATCGTGGATAACTACGTTAAGAATACTAAACGTGAAGTATCCATAGATTACATACAAAAAGTGGTAAGTGATTATTTCCAGATGGATGTAGACACTTTGCAATCCAAGACCAGGAAGCGTCACATTGTTCAGGCAAGACAATTGGCAATGTTCTTTGCCAAAAAGTTCACTAAAGCTTCGCTGGCCAGCATCGGATCCCAGATTGGCAGCCGGGATCATGCAACAGTGCTACATGCCTGTAAAACAGTAGATAACCTGGCTTCTACCGATAAGCAATTCAAGAAATTTGTTGAAGACCTCAACAAGAAACTTACCTTATAAAATATATTTTATGAAAACCAGGGTTTTGATGGTGTGTCTTGGCAATATATGCAGGTCACCCCTTGCTGAAGGTATTCTTAAATCTAAGGTTGATACCCAGAAAGTTTATGTTGATTCAGCCGGAACTGGGGATTACCATATAGGTGATAGCCCGGACAAAAGATCTATTGCAACTGCTAAAAGATACAACCTTGACATCACCGAACAGCGCGGAAGACAATTTTCGGTAAAGGATTTTGATGAATTCGATCTTATTTTTGTGATGGACAATTCTAATTACAAGGATGTGATGGCTTTGGCGAGAAACGAAGAAGATAAACAAAAGGTACATTTAATACTTGAAGAGATCTTCCCATCAGAAAATGTTGATGTACCCGATCCTTATTTTGGCGGAGAACAAGGCTTCGAAAACGTATATCAAATGCTGGATGAAGCCTGCGACAGTATAGCCGAAAAACTAAATGACGGCACG
Source organism: uncultured Christiangramia sp. (assembly GCA_964456105.1). GTDB lineage: Bacteria > Bacteroidota > Bacteroidia > Flavobacteriales > Flavobacteriaceae > Christiangramia. The sequence goes on from CAYWAB010000145.1 coordinate 1,973, forward strand.
TATGAGTAACCGCTCAAAGGATTACGGAAAATTATATCTTATTCCTGTAAGTCTGGGTGATTCGGATCCGGAACGCAGTTTCCCTCCATTGAATAAGAAAATCATTGAAGGAATAGAAGATTTCATCGTTGAAAACGAAAAGTCTGCCAGGAGATTCATTAAGGAGATCCTCCCGGAAAAATCACAACCAAACCTAAAATTAAAAGGCCTTAATAAATTTACAGATCCTAACGAAATTCCGGGTTTCCTTGATGCAGCCAAAGAAGGTAAGAACATAGGCTTATTAAGTGAGGCCGGCTGTCCCGGAGTTGCCGATCCCGGAGCTGAAATCGTCAAACTTGCTCATAGATATGGGATCCAGGTTGTACCTTTGGTGGGACCCTCCTCCATACTCCTAGCTTTAATGTCTAGCGGGATGAATGGGCAGAGCTTTAGTTTCCATGGTTACCTGCCCATAGACAAAAAGGAAAGAAAGAATGAGATCAAGCAACTTGAAAGGATTTCACTGGAAAGAAATCAGGCGCAGATATTCATTGAAACACCCTATCGTAATATGAAGTTTCTAGAAGACCTGGTTAATATTCTTCATCCTTCTACAAGAATATGTGTTGCTGCCGATCTAACCCTGGATTCAGAATTCATTAAAACCGCAACTGCTTCAGAATGGAAAAATATAAAAGCCGACCTTCATAAAAGACCGGCTATTTTTATTATCCAGAAAGAGATCTAGGCAGAAAGTCTGTCAAAATCTACTTTTGCGTTTTTTTCAGTTTTAATGAAAGATGTATCGTAACCTCCAAACCGCTTCATATAAGTATTGATGGTAGTTCCAAAAGCATCACTGAAAGCGTGCGCACCCCAACTCCTAAGATATTTCTTGACACTTCCAGGTCCCGCAAGGTGAGCTGCCGCAAGAATTCCCGATTCTGTGATCTCTACGCCATTAATGGTCTTACCAACAAAACGCTTTATATCTCGCTGAAGGATCCACTTATTTCGGGATGCATTGGCATAGAAGGCTGCCTCCTGCAAAGCAGGTGAATTGAGAAACCCTACGGTATCATAAACTCCGACCAATTTGAGAGTATTCTTTCCAAACTGGTATTTGCCCATATAACCGTATTCATTAATGGATTTGTAATCGCCGCGAGATTCTTTGAAGGCAAGAGCTTCTTTGAAACCAACATAGGATTTTCCCAAAACTGGAGCCGTTTGGGAAATTTCAAAACCAGGATCCAGTTCATCCCTTAGATCATCCACTGTATAATCGAGATCAAGATTATAGGTAGAATAGTTTTCCATGTTTAAGTTCGCAGCTTCCTTGGTAGAAAAACTAAAAAAAATTGAGCCCGCTGCTAGAGGCAAGATTGAAAATTTGGCAATTTTCTTTCTCTTTCTCATTATTCTGATTTTTGAAAGGTTAACGGTAGACCCTAAAATAGATTCAGCGATCTGCCCCTTTCATATTCGTTGCAAATGTATAACAAATTTTATTAATCTGAATAACAGCTTGTTAAGGCTTTTTTGAATTCATAGGTACTTTTAACCTTTGGATAAGATTTTGGAAACCTAGAATTTAAGGTTTTCAACAGGCAATTATCTTTTGATGCCCTGCTGGTTGATCCAGCGTATATACTCCTGCTTGTTCCGATTATGTTGAGCTAATGTTTTAGCAAATTTGTGATAACCGAAATTTTCTACATCTGCAACAAAATAAAAGTAATCATGATCTTCGTAATTCAGCACGGCCTCAATAGACGAGATATCTGGCATCGTGATTGGCCCGGGAGGTAGTTCTCGATATTTATAGGTATTGTAAGGAGAATCAAGCTCCAGGTCCTTATAGAGCACGCGTTTAATGATAGTATCAAAATTACCTGTTCTTTCTTTTATAGCATATATGATGGTTGGATCTGCATCTAGCTTCCAGCCGTTTTTATACCTGTTCATATAAACTCCTGCTACCTTTGGTCGTTCATCTATTTTTGCAGTTTCTTTTTGAACAATCGAGGCGAGCGTCATTACTTCTGAAGGAGTAAGACCTATTTCTTCAGCCTTGTTTAACCTGCTTTCGTTCCAGAACTTTTCATACTCCTTTTTCATTCTTTCCCTGAATTCTTCCGCAGAAGTATTCCAATAAAACTCATACTGGTTAGGGATATACATATTTAGTGCGGTACGATTATCAAAACTGTTTCTGGAGAGAAATGTAGAATCTCTAAAACTCTTAATTAACTCTAGGCTGTCCGCTTCAATCTGTTCAGAAATTCGGCCGGCAAGATCTTCCAGGCGCTCCTGATTATTAAAGATAACTTTTACAGGTTGATTCCCCACACGAAGCCGGTTAATGATCTCATTATTATTCATACCCTTTTCAAGGATAAATCTTCCTGGTCTGATGTTGTCCACATATCCTTTTTTTTCTGCAACAAGATGAAAAGATTCCATATTTTCAATAAGCGGCGAAAGAGAATCCCTCACTTGAGAAAAGTCGGCACCGGTAGGTATAAAAACAACTTCCCTGGAGGTTTCAAATTTGGTGTTTGGAGAAAAAATACTGTTATAAAAGTAGTAACTAAAATATCCTAAGGCGATTATTCCTAAAACCGCGACAACTGTCAGAATTCTTCTAATGTACATCCCTATTTATTAATTGATAAAGCCATTCATCCTTGAACTCTCCATTGAATAAGGTCCATTCCTTTTTCAACCCTACTTTTCTAAATCCATTATTTTCGAAAATGCGCATGCTATTACGATTTTCAGCGGAAACATTGGCATAAACCTGGTGAAGCCCCAAATGAGTAAAACAATAATTACAAAGCAGCGATAAGCTCTCTGAACCGAATCCCTTTTTGCGATCCTTCTTATAAGCTATCAAAATACCAATTCCAACTCTTCTGTCTTTTGGTTCCAGGTCATAAAGGTCGATAAGACCAACCGGTCGATTTCTTTTAGTACAGATCACAAGTCTTAGCTGCTTAATATCGAATATATCCCGATGCGCATTTTCTAAGTATTGTCTTATAAGGAATTTGGAATATGGAGTTTGGGTAGCGCTTATCTCCCAGAAATCCTCATCGTTTTCGATCTTATGAACGAAATCCAGGTCTTCAGGCTCAAGAGCCCTTAAATATACTTTATCCCCGGTTAAAGTTCGCATATAATCTCTCCTTTAAAGACATACTCAGCAGGACCTGACAACCAAATTTCGGTGTATGACCCATTATTATTTTTAAAATTCACCTTCAACTCTCCTCCTGGGGTTATCAACTTCACCTTTTCTGCTTTCGTTTTTCCTGAAGCGTGTGCGGCCAAGGCAACAGCAGTTACTCCGGTACCGCAGGAAAGTGTTTCATCCTCCACTCCCCTTTCATAGGTCCTCACAGAAAATGAATTTTCCCCGATGGATTCAACAAAATTAACATTGGTTCCTCCGGGAGTATATTTTTCAGAATATCTAATTGCCGCGCCCTCTCTTTGAACATCTTTTTTATTTATATTTTCACTGAAAATGACATGATGCGGAGATCCCGTATCAAGAAAGAGATGATCCTCCTTCACGGATATTTCTTTTACATCTTGCATTTTCAGGCTTACTGTTCCTTTGCCGATTTTAGCCTCGTGCGGCCCATCGATAGCCGTAAATCTGGCATTATCTGTTATGATGCCAAGAAATTTCGCGAAGGCTACAAGGCAACGTCCTCCATTTCCGCACATACTGCTTTCATTTCCATCTGAATTAAAATAGACCATTTTAAAATCATCCTCATCTTTTTCCGGTTTTTCAAGACAAATCAAACCGTCTGCACCTATGCCAAATTTTCGATCACAAAGTCTCCTGATTATTTTGGTATTGTTTTTGGATAATTTAAGGTCGCGGTTATCGATCATTATAAAATCGTTGCCAGTTCCCTGATATTTAAAAAATGTCAGTTTCATATATCATTTTCAAAGTTTACAAATATAAGATAATGTGAATGATTATTGGGCTTGTTAAATGCTCGTTAAAGACTGGAGACCGAATACTAAATAAATATTATAAGAAGTTAAATAAATTAAAAAACATCCAAAATGAAAAAAGTAGCAACGCTTATTCTTGTGTCTTTTCTAGGAGGTTTACTAACATTAGGAAGTTATAAATTATTCCTTGAAGAGAATTCCGACCAATTTAAACCTCAAACATCACAGAGGGATAGTTCTATTATCCCGGTAAATAATTCTAACAGAAGTTACGGTAAGAATGCCGATTTTACAGAGGCAGCAGAAAACACTGTTCACGCGGTAGTTCACGTCAAAAATGTAGCAGTATTCCAAAAGCCACGAAATATGTGGGAATACTATCAATTTGGTAATGGCGGTGGCAGGGCACTTCAAGGTGCCGGATCAGGAGTTATAATCACTCCAGATGGCTATATAGTTACCAACAACCACGTTATTGATGGAGCAAGCGAAATCGAAGTCACTCTAAACAACAATAAGACCTACAAAGCAGAGGTAATTGGAAGTGACGCCATAACAGACATTGCTTTGATCAAGATTGATGAGGAAGGCCTGGATTATATTCCATTCGGAGATTCTGATAATGTCAAGCTTGGCGAGTGGGTACTTGCAGTCGGTAATCCTTTTAATCTTAAGTCAACAGTAACTGCTGGGATCATTAGTGCAAAAGCCCGTGATCTGAATGCCGGAGATAATTCTCCGCAGTCATTTATACAAACCGATGCCGCCATAAATCCCGGCAATAGCGGCGGAGCCCTAGTAAACATTAATGGTGAGCTCATTGGAATTAATACCGCGATCACCTCTCCTAGCGGAAGCTACATTGGATATGCCTTTGCAGTTCCTTCAAACAACGCCCGTAAAATCGTAGAAGATATCATGGAGTATGGTAATGTCCAGAAAGGTATTTTAGGAATTCGTGGAGGAAGTATCAATCCTGCAGCCGTTGAAGAATATGGCCTAAGTACCAGTCAGGGAGTTTTTGTAGGTTCAGTTAGCCCAGGAAGTGGTGCAGAGAAGGCCGGTATTCGTCAAGGTGATGTGATCAGAAAAATTGATGATATTAACATTAATAAATTTTCAGACCTTACCGGATATATAGGTTCGAAACGTCCCGGCGATACTGTACAGGTACTGGTAGTTAGAGATGGAAAGGAAAAAAATCTTGAAGTCACCCTAACTAAACTGGAAACCTTTAGCATTCCAGCAATAGGCCTGGAAGTTTCCAATGCAACCGAAGAGGAACTGGAAGAACTTGATGCTGATAACGGAGTTAAGATCAACCAGATCCTTACTGAAAACTTACCAGAATCTGAGCTGGTTGGCGGGATTATCACCACAATAAACAATCAAAAGGTAAATAACATCAGAGACGTAGAGGAAATAATCAGATCCCGTCGATCTTCAGATCCAATTGTAATTACTTACATAGATCGTAACGGACAGGTTCAAAGAATGGCCTGGAGATAAAAATGAAACTTATCACTGAAAAACTCTTCCTTTCGGGAAGAGTTTTTTATTTATAAAAACTTTTACGAAAACGTTTGAAATATATACTTT
>CAYWAB010000146.1:0-7528 GCA_964456105.1 uncultured Christiangramia sp.
CAGGTGGACTTGGAATGGTAGCTATTGGTGTAGGTGGTGCAGATGCAGTAGACGTGATGGCGGGTATGCCATGGGAACTTAAATTCCCAAAACTGATTGGAGTTAAATTAACCGGGAAACTTTCAGGATGGACTGCTCCTAAGGATGTGATCCTTAAAGTTGCGGGAATCCTTACTGTAAAAGGAGGAACCGGAGCAATTATCGAATATTTTGGTGATGGAGCGAAAAGCATGTCGTGTACCGGAAAGGGAACCATTTGTAATATGGGTGCCGAAGTAGGTGCAACAACATCAACTTTTGGTTATGACGATTCTATGGAGCGTTATCTAAAAGCTACCAACCGTGCAGATGTTGCTGAAGCTGCAAATGCAGTGCGCGAACATTTAACCGGAGATGATGAAGTTTATGCTAATCCGGAGAAATATTTCGATGAGTTGATTGAGATCAATCTTTCTGAATTAAAACCGCACCTGAATGGTCCGTTTACTCCAGATCTTGCCACTCCAATTTCTGAAATGGGAGTTAAAGCAAAGGAAAATGACTGGCCTATAAATGTAGATTGGGGATTAATAGGTTCTTGTACCAACTCATCTTATGAGGATCTTACCAGAGCTGCCTCAATTGCCAAACAGGCGGTCGATAAAAAAGTAAAAGCAAAATCAGATTTTGGTATTAATCCGGGATCTGAACAGATTAGATATACAGCAGAAAGAGACGGATTACTTAAAATATTTGAAGATCTTGATGCAACTATCTTTACCAATGCATGTGGACCATGTATTGGTCAATGGGATCGTTCAGACAGAAAAGGGGAAGAAAAGAACACTATAGTTCATTCTTTTAACCGTAACTTCTCTAAACGAGCTGATGGTAACCCAAATACTCACGCATTCGTTGGTTCACCTGAAATGGTGGCTGCGATCGCGATCTCTGGTAGACTTGACTTTGATCCCACTCGTGATAAATTATTGAATGAAGATGGAGAAGAAGTTATGTTGGATGAACCAAAAGGGATCGAGCTTCCAACGAAAGGCTTTGCGGTAGAAGATGCAGGTTATGTAGCGCCTAATGAGGATGGAAGCAGTGTTGAAGTGAAAGTTGCACCAGATAGTGAGAGACTTCAATTGTTGACTCCTTTTGAGCCTTGGGATGGTAAAAACTTAACTGGAGCCAAGCTGCTTATTAAGGCATGGGGTAAATGTACCACTGACCATATTTCTATGGCGGGACCATGGTTGCGTTATAGAGGACACCTTGATAATATTTCCAACAACTGTTTGATCGGGGCGGTGAATGCTTTCAATAAGAAAACCAACTTCGTAAAGAATCAGTTAACTGGTGAGTATGATGGTGTTCCGGCAGTACAGAGAGAGTATAAGAAAAAAGGAATTCCAACAGTCGTAGTAGGAGACCATAACTATGGTGAAGGTTCTTCAAGGGAGCATGCAGCGATGGAGCCGAGACACTTAGGTGTTAAAGTAGTACTGGTTAAATCATTTGCACGTATCCATGAAACGAATCTTAAGAAACAAGGAATGTTAGGACTAACTTTTGCAAATGAGAGCGACTACGATCTAATCCAGGAAGACGATACTTTCAACTTTATAGATCTTGAGAATTTTGCTCCGGACACACCTCTCACTATAGAGATTGTTCATGCCGATGGATCAAAGGATACGATTAAGGCGAACCATACTTATAATGCACCACAAATAGAGTGGTACAAACATGGTTCTGCTCTAAACCTTATCAAAAAGCAAAATGCAGCTTAACTGATAGCTGAATTTCCAATAAAAAGAAAACTCCCTTTTCAGGGAGTTTTTTTATGTCTTAAATTTGCCAGAACTCAGTTTTTCAACCTATGAAGCTATTCAAAAATCAATGGTCGAATATTATTTTTATTGTGATCATTCTTGCCCTGTTAATTCCTCAAACAAGGAAACCTATACAGATTTTCGTTAATAAACTCATTTCTTTTGCTCCCTCTGTGAACGATGAGGAGGACAGGGTAAAGATCGCAGATTATAATTGGGTTCTGGAAGATAAGCAGGGTAAGCGAATAGAATTTTCTGAGTTTAAGGATGAAGTTGTTATAGTGAATTTCTGGGCTACCTGGTGCCCACCCTGTATTGCTGAAATGCCTAGTTTTCAGGAATTATTTGAAGATTACCAGGATCGGGTTACTTTCCTTTTCATTTCAGGAGAACAGCATGAAACCGTAGATAATTATATGAAACGCAAACGCTTCACCTTACCTTCCTATAAAATGTTGACAAAAGCTCCGGATCCATTGGATGGTAGAACGCTGCCTACCACTTATGTTTTATCCAGAGATGGGAGTATCGTAGTGGATAAAGTGGGAGCTGCAGACTGGAATAGCGAGAAATTCCGTCAGACACTGAATAAGCTTTTAGAGGAATAAACTTTAATTAGAGTTTTCTGAAAAATGATCTTAGAAATTCCGGATGGTAGATAGAGAACATTATCTGGATTTCTTCAGAAAACCTTGTTTCCTCATCGAGGAATCTAAATATCTTCTCAATAGCGTTCTTAGTATATAATTTGGTGAAAATTTGCTCTCCCAGGTCATTGCGGCGGGCGAGAACATCTAAGAAAATCGAATCATAAAATCTAAATCTTTTCTTATTCGTTAATCCTGTAGATGGGTGGACTCCGCTTTTTAAATTTTTGATGATCCTGTTTACTTTTTTTTCGGTGTTTTTAAAAGAGTAGCCGGAAGAAGCCTTTACCCATCCTCCTGCAGTACCTATCCTGGTAATATGTTTAAAGTTTCTTTTATGGAAATCGAAGTCGGTCATCGGAATGTATCCCTTTTCTTTTTCAAGAATTTCCCAACTTTCGATATTTAAAATTTCTTTTAAATATTTCTCGAGCATTTCATCATAGACCATGTCTTGAACTTGGAAAGGAGTAAAAAATGTGAATTCTATCAGCGCCTCATTTTTGCTTAATGGGAGTATATAAGTAAAGCTTGTAGTGTCTTCATGCTTTAACCTGTAATCCATCATGGTAAAACTTTTTGGATCAAATAGATTTTTATCAGTTTTAATTTTCCAGCCCTTGAAGTGCTGGTGGATTACAGTTGCCTTTTCATTTTGGTGAAATTCTTCCGGGATACGGCTGTCGAAAAAATGCGTGGCTGTATAATTCTTTTTGGCTCCTACAGCAGTCCTTGTTACTGAATCGATCTTTTCTACAGTATCTTTAATAAAAGTGATTTCAGGAATCGAACTAAGATTTTTTTTGATTTCGTTATAAAAATCTATAGCTCTTATCATTTTATAGGAATAATCTCCTAAGTCAATCTGCTTACTGGTATTTTCTGAATTGAAATAGGTTCTGTTCCAGCTTTTATGGACTATGTGATCCCAATCACCTTTGCCTTTTTCCCAAAAGCACCAGGTTTTGTCATTTTCATTTTTAAGGCTGGGTTCAATGATGGCTATCTTCTTTCCCTTAAAGAAGACATCCCTGGAAATGCGTGAAGCTAATTGAAGTCCGGCCAGGCCACCACCAACTATGACATAGTAATATTCGGGGACCATCATGATTTAAACTGATCTATTTTCTGAAGTATTTAAAAGGAACGAATAACATCCCAAAACATTCGCCATCTTTTTTACCAAGGTGCTTATGATGCATCTTGTGGGCGCGTCTTATACCTTTGGCATAGCGATTATTGGCATTCCGGAAGATTTTGAACCTTTGATGAATAAAAATATCATGAACTGTGAAGTATGTGATACCGTAGGCCAGAATACCAAGACCAATAGGTAATCCATACCAGAAATCTTCATATTTCCATAAAAGAAAGCACCCTATACTTACAAGGGCATAGAAAACGAAGAAAAGATCGTTTCTTTCCCACCAGCTGCTATGATCCTTTTTGTGGTGATCTTTATGAAGTGACCATAAAAGACCATGCATTATATACTTATGGGTAAACCATGCCATTCCTTCCATTATAATAAATGTTCCAAGGAAAACTGCTATCCATAAAATCATACTCATTTTTTCTTCTTTTAAATTAAATTTAACCGATAGGAAAGATAAGATTTAGCGAGAAGTCCTGCTTTTTGATAGTTAGGTACGCGAACTCTTCGATTTCTTATCTCCATCGATGGAACCTTTTTTAGTTTTTGCAATAATTTTCTATAATAAATATAAGCTGTGTAAACTCCAAATTTGGCCTCTACAGGAAGTTTTGAGATCCCTTGTAGTCCTTTATGGAAGTCCTCTTCTATCTCTTCGATTATTTTACTTTTATTAACTTCATCGAGTTGGGCGAGGTCTACATGGGGGAAATAGCTCCTGCTCAAGTCTTCGTAATCAGCTTTCAGGTCACGCAAAAAATTCACCTTTTGAAAGGCAGATCCAAGGCTCATCGCATTGTCTTTCAGTGCGTCATATTTTTTATCATCCCCCTTAACAAATACCTTAAGACACATTAGGCCTACAACATCTGCACTTCCGTAAATATACTCCTTAAATTCTTCTATGGTGAGGTATTCAGATTTATGTAAATCTAATCTCATACTATTCATAAACGCTTCATACAATTCTTTTGGGATATCATATTTATGAACTGTTTCCTGAAAAGAATTCAAAATTGGATTCAGGCTGATTTTGTTGTCTAATGCTTTGTATAGCTCTGTTTCAAAATCATCGAAAAGTTTAGCCTTATTATAATCATGAAAGGTATCCACGATCTCATCTGCAAACCTTACAAAGCCATATATATTATAGATGTCTTGTCTTATGGACGGCGCAAGCATTTTAGTAGCAAGAGAAAAAGAAGTACTATAATGAGTAGTTACCGTTTTGCTACAGGATCGGGATACGATATCAAAAATTTCCTTCATAAATTAAAATGTTTCGTTTTTTTCAATTAAACCTGCGGCCAATTTTCCGGAAATTAAAGAGGGAGGTACACCGGGCCCGGGAACTGTTAATTGCCCGGTAAAATATAATTGGTCTACTTTTTTACTCTTGATTTTAGGTCGCAGAAATGCAGTCTGAAAGAGAGTATTTGCCATTCCATAAGCATTTCCTTTGTATGAATTGTAGGCCTCCTTAAAATCATTCACACAAAAGGACTCTTTAAATATAATATTATTTTTAACTTTTTGATTGGTCAGCTTTTCGAAGCGGTCAAGGATAAGTTTAAAATAATGTTCTCTTAGTTCAGGAGTATCTTTTAGGTTGGGAGCTAAAGGAATCAGGAATATTCCAGCTTCCTTATTGTCGGGTGCGCAGCTATCATCAGATATAGATGGAAAGCTCGCATAAAATAATGGATCATCTGGCCAATTTGGCTCGTCATAGATGTCTTTGGCGTGTTTCTCAAAACTACTGTCGAAGAACAAAGTATGATGTGAAACATCCTTTAATTTCTTATCGAAGCCTACGTAAAATAGTAAGGAGGAAGGCGCAAAGGTCTTTTTATCCCAGTAGGATTCTGAATACTGTCTTAATTTCTGAGGCAGCAATTGTTCTGAATGGTGGTAATCTGCTCCGCTTAATACAATATCAGAATGGAATTCCTTTCCCTTTGAAATAATTCCTTTTGCCTTTCCTTTGTCGGTAATGATCTTTTCAACCGGCGAACTAAGATGGAATTTTACTCCAAGTGATTCAGCAAGGGCTTTTATACCTTCAATAACTTTATACATTCCCCCTTGAGGATGCCAGGTTCCAAGGCCAAAATCTGCATAATTCATGAAACTATAAAAAGCAGGAGTATCACTTGGTTTTGCTCCAAGGAAAAGGACTGGAAATTCAAGAATCTGTCGAAGTTTAGGATTTTTAAATTCCTTTCTTACTTCACTACTTATATTCGAAAAGAACCTACCGAGTCTTAAGGCAGTTGCAGGAGTAACTAATTCTATTGGGGATACTCCAGGACGGTATACCAGGTCTTTTATTGCTATATCGTAGTTGTCCTTTGCTTTTTCAATGAACTTCTTCAATTTTACAGAACTGCCTGATTCTTCCTTTTCAAAATTTTCATAGATATTTTCAAGATTGCCCGGGATCTTAACGTATTCACCATGTTCAAAATAGACCTGGTATGCAGGATCCATCTTTATAAGGCTGTAATAATCTGAAGGCTTCTTTCCGAAATCAGCAAAGAATCTTTCAAAAACATCAGGCATCCAATACCAGGTAGGTCCGATATCGAAAGTGAAGCCATCTTTTTTTAATTGTCTTGCACGACCACCTACTGTTTCATTTTTTTCAAAGACACTTACCTTGTGCCCGGCTTTTGCCAGATAGCAGGAGGCAGCAAGCGATGAGAAACCGGAGCCAATAATACTAATAGATTTGGTCATTTAGAGTAGGGGTTATAATGAAGATGCGAATTCCGGTATAGATCTGTATACTTTTATATTCTCAGGTAATTTCTCCTGATCAAGTTCCTGTGGGCGTTGCCCGAATAACAATAGATCTCTCTTCTTATCCTGGCAGAGTTCCTGCTGGAAATTTTCAATAAATTCATGAATATTAGTGTTAGCCTGCGATACTGTGATGTAACTCAGAAAAATCAGTTCGTCATGAATCTCCATAAGATAGTTTATGTTACTTAATGGAAGACTGGAACCAAGATAGATTACATTTTTACCGGCTGCCAGTAGTTCGTAGTTCAAATAAAGAATACCAATATCATGGATTTCGTTATCGGGTAAGAAGAGTACGTAAAGCTTAGTATCATCACTTGTAGAATTTTCAGTCTTAAGCTCGGCTATGTTGAGATAGATCTTTTGTTTGATTAGCTCTACAATATAATGCTCATGTATAGGCTTGATTGTATCTGTTTGCCAAAGAATTCCAATCTCATCCAAAAGAGGTATAAAAACATCATGAAATACCTGTCTGAAATTTCTTTTTTCCCTTAACCTGTTATAGGTTTTTTGAAAGAGAAGATCATCGAAATTCATCATAGCCAACTTAAAGGCGTTCTTTGAACGATTTTCTTCGCTTGCAGACGCAGAGATTCTTTTGACCAGACTGGTGATCTCGTCTTCACTCATTTTGGAAATCCTGGATATTTTATATCCATGAGAATTTAAAAAGGAGATATTAAGTAATTTTTGAAGATTATCTCCATTATAAGTCCTGATATTCGTGTCGGTTCTTTCTGGATGGAGAATATCATATCGTTTTTCCCAGATACGAATCGTATGAGCCTTGATACCACTTAAGTTTTCAAGGTCTTTGATACTGAAGGTCTGCTTAATGTGTTCCATATTTTATTGAACAAGTTAAACAAATCTAAAGAAAGAATAGGTATGAAATATAACAAAATTGTTAAATTGTTTAATATAAAAGTTAAAAAGTTAAACAACAATAAGATTGTATACTATAAATCAATCAGTTAACCTTGCGAGGCGATCACTTGGAAAGATGTAAATAAATAAAATAGAAGAAAAGTAAATGGAGAATAGTGCCCGAGGCGGGAGTCGAACCCGCACGCCCTAATGGACACATGGCCCTCAACCATGCCTGT
>CAYWAB010000147.1:0-7526 GCA_964456105.1 uncultured Christiangramia sp.
TTGAAAACCTTACGTTCCAGACAATTTCAGAAGAAGAAAAAAGAAATAATAAAACAAGCTATAATTGGAAGGATATTGTGGTTTCAATTATAATTCTAGCAATAGTAGCGGGAGTAATGATATTTTTTAACGGAGAATAATTATGAAATTTTTTATAGACACGGCAAATATTGATCAGATCAAGGAAGCCCAGGATCTGGGTGTTTTAGACGGAGTAACGACGAACCCTTCGCTTATGGCTAAGGAGGGGATTACAGGAAAAAATAATATTCTAAAACATTATGTAGACATCTGTGATATCGTAAATGGTGATGTTTCAGCCGAAGTTGTCGCTACCGATTTTGATGGAATTGTAAGAGAAGGAGAAGAACTTGCGGAATTACACGAGCAAATCGTTGTAAAGGTTCCGATGATTAAAGAGGGAGTTAAAGCTCTTAAATACTTTAGTGACAAAGGGATCAAAACCAACTGTACTCTGGTATTTTCTGCAGGTCAGGCCTTGCTTGCTGCCAAAGCCGGGGCAACTTATGTGTCACCATTCTTAGGTAGACTGGACGATATTTCGACTGATGGGCTTCAGCTGATTGAAGATATAAGATTGATCTATGATAATTATGGTTTTGAAACAGAGATCCTTGCGGCATCTATCAGGCATACCATGCATGTAATTAATTGTGCCAAGCTGGGAGCAGATGTGATGACAGGACCGTTATCATCAATCGATGGATTATTAAAACATCCACTAACCGATAGTGGACTGGAGAAATTCCTTCAGGATGCTAAATCTTTTAATCTCTAACTATGGATGTACATGAATTAAAAGATTTTGCCACACAGGTAAGACGGGACATTTTAAGACAGGTTCACAAAGTGAATTCAGGACATCCTGGGGGGTCTTTAGGTTGTACAGAATTCTTTACAGTGCTGTATAAAGAGATCATGGATCATAATCCCGATTTCAAAATGGATGGGATAGGGGAAGATCTCTTCTTTCTTTCCAATGGACATATATCACCTGTATTTTATAGTGTGCTCGCCCGTACCGGATATTTCCCTATTGATGAGCTGAATACCTTCAGGCTGATAGATTCAAGGTTACAGGGACATCCTACCACACATGAAGGTTTACCCGGAGTAAGGATCGCTTCAGGTTCATTAGGTCAGGGTTTATCTGTGGCTCTTGGAGCAGCGCAGGCAAAAAAGCTGAATGGGGATGATCATCTGGTTTACAGTCTGCATGGCGATGGGGAACTTCAGGAAGGTCAGAACTGGGAAGCCATCATGTATGCTGCAGGTAACGGAGTGGATAATATAATTTCTACGATAGATTATAACGGCCAACAGATAGATGGAAGTACAGACCATGTGCTTCCTATGGGAAATCTAAGAGCAAAATTTGAAGCTTTTGGCTGGGATGTTTTGGAAATCAAAAACGGGAATGATCTTCAACAGGTTGCTCATGGTTTAAAAGAAGCAAAATCCAGGACGGGTAAAGGTAAGCCAATATGTGTTCTGATGCATACCGTGATGGGACATGGAGTGGATTTTATGATGCATACTCATGCCTGGCATGGCAAGGCGCCGAACGATGAGCAACTCGAAAAAGCTCTCTCTCAAAATCCCGAAACTTTAGGGGACTATTAAAGAAAAGTAATGAAGAAATATACAGATTCAGGAAAAAAGGATACCCGTTCAGGATTTGGTGATGGCTTAACAGAACTGGGCAGGAAAAATGCAAATGTAGTGGCCCTTTGTGCCGACTTGGTTGGATCTCTGAAAATGCAGGATTTCATAGATGAAAATCCTGAAAGATTTTTCCAGGTAGGGATCGCTGAGGCAAATATGATGGGGATGGCAGCAGGACTTACCATTGGAGGTAAGATTCCCTTTGCAGGAACTTTTGCAAATTTTGCGACAGGAAGAGTCTACGACCAGATTCGCCAGAGTATAGCCTATTCGGGGAAGAATGTAAAGATATGTGCTTCTCACTCCGGGGTTACGCTCGGGGAAGATGGCGCGACCCACCAGATACTTGAAGATATCGGACTAATGAAAATGCTGCCAGGAATGACGGTTATCAATACCTGTGATTATAATCAGACCAAGGCTGCTACTCTGGCTATCGCCGATCACGTAGGCCCGGTTTATCTCAGATTTGGAAGGCCAAAAGTAGCTAATTTCACTCCGGAGAATCAGACATTCGAGATAGGGAAAGCGGTAAAGCTTTACGAAGGGACCGATGTTACTATTATCGCTACAGGTCATCTGGTTTGGGAAGCCGTTCAGGCTGCAGTAGAATTGAACGAAAAAGGAATCAGTGCAGAAGTACTGAACATCCATACCATTAAGCCTCTTGATGAAAAGGCGATAATTGAATCAGTTAAAAAAACCGGTTGTGTGGTTACTGCTGAAGAGCATAATTTTCTTGGTGGGCTTGGAGAAAGCGTAGCCAGAACACTGGCCTTAAGTCATCCTTCACCGCAGGAATTCGTAGCAACGCAGGATACCTTTGGTGAGAGTGGAACTCCAGAACAATTGATGGACAAATACGGATTGAATTCTGAAGCTATCATCAAAGCCTGTGAAAAGGTTCTAAAGAGAAAATAAATCGAGTATGGTTTTCATTCCATAAATCTCTTTTCTATGTCTGGGAAATATTTTATGTTTTCAATCTTGCTATTGATTTCTAGTTTGTTTCAGGCTCAAAATCTGGATACAGTAAAAAGTCCTGATGGAAATCTCGAGATACAGTTGAAACTTGGAGAAGAAGGGAGACTCTCTTATAATATTCGTTTAAAAAATGAGATCTTCCTGGAAGAATCACCTCTAGGAATGAAAACCAGTATTGGAGATTTTTCTAATGGCTTGAGCTATATTTCCAGTTTTAAATCGGTTATTTCTGAAACTTACCAATTAGATCGGGCAAAAGTAAGTAAGGTTGATTACTCAGCAAATGAGTTGATAAGCACTTTCATTAATAAAACTAAGGATACTTTAAAGGTTATTTTCAGGGTAAGTGATAATGATATTGCTTTTTCCTATAAACTGGTTGGCGGGAATGGTCAAACTAATGTTCGTATTCAGGAAGAAATAACCGGATTTGATCTTCCAAATGAAGCCACTACATATATCACTCCTCAGTCCACGCCGATGATAGGCTGGGAAAATACTAAACCTAGTTATGAGGAAGAGTATACACTGAATGAAAAAACTGGAAAACCATCGCAATACGGAGTAGGATATACCTTCCCTGCGCTCTTTAAAATTGCTGAAAAGGGTTGGGTGCTAATCTCAGAAACCGGTGTTCATGGCCAGTATGTAGGATCCAGACTTGGAGAAGGATCTGCTGAAGGTTTTTACCCGCTGGAGTTTCCGCAGGAAGGAGAAAATAATGGGATTGGAGAAATCTTTCCTTCTATGGCATTGCCTGCACAAATTCCCTGGCGCACGATTACAGTGGGAAATACACTAAAACCTATTGTAGAATCAACAGTGATGTTTGATGTTGTGAAGCCACTTTATGATGCCTCAGAAAGTTATAAGATGGGACGGGCTTCCTGGAGCTGGATCGTATGGCAGGATAACAGTATCAATTATGAGGACCAGATAAAATATATAAATCTCGCATCAGACCTCGGTTTTGAATACGTGCTAATAGATAACTGGTGGGACAGTAATATTGGTTATGGTCGAATGGAGGGATTGGTAAATTATGCCGAATCAAAAAATGTGGATGTATTACTTTGGTACAACTCCAACGGATACTGGAACAATGCGCCACAGACTCCACAAGATAAAATGAATACTGCATACGCCAGAAAGAAGGAGATGAAATGGATGGAGGATATTGGTGTAAAAGGGATTAAAGTTGATTTCTTTGGAGGCGATAAGCAGTCTACTATGCAGCTTTACGAGGATATACTTACCGATGCAAACGAATATGGACTTGGAGTTACTTTTCATGGATGCACTCTTCCCAGAGGATGGCAGCGAATGTTTCCAAATTTCGTGACTTCCGAAGCAGTTCTTGCTTCTGAAAATCTTGTCTTTCGGCAGGATGCCTTAGATAAGCATGCTTTAAATGCAACCATTTTACCATTTACCAGAAACGCTGTTGGAGCAATGGATTTTGCCCCGGTTTTCCTGAATGACCGCTTATCAAAAGATCAGAAAGGAGGAACGACTCGTTCTACTACAGATGCTTTTGAACTGGCCACAGCGATATTGTATTTTTCTCCAATTCAGCATTTTGGTTTAACGCCAAATAATCTTGAGGAACAACCAACACATGTACTGGACTTTTTAAAAGCTATTCCCACCACCTGGGATGAAACGGTTTACATTTCCGGCCAACCAGAAAAGGAAGTTGTGCTAGCCCGAAGAAAAGGAGAAAAATGGTATGTGGCTGCAGTCAACGGAGAAAAGAAAGCTAAAAAGCTTAAAATAGAGCTTCCCATGCTTCAAGGCGAGGATGTTCAGCTAATTTATGATCAAAAAGACGGTACGGCAGGTCTCAAGGATATAAAGGCAAAGAAAAAAGGTGATTTTACTTTGGACCTTTTGCCTGAGGGAGGAGCCGTTCTTAGCACCAAATAAAAAAACAGCTATCATGAAAATCTCATATTTTTTAATCTTAGTATTAATTATAGCTCAACTAAGTTGTAAAAATGATACTGAAAAAGAGGAGTCGCCTGCACAGGAATTCAATATGGATGTTAGCTATGAAAAGTTAAATATTAATCCAGATGGAATTGAAAGAATTGATTCATTGCTGCAGTCCTATGTAGAGGATGAAAAAACAAATTCGGTTACGGCCTTTGTTGCTCAGAACGGAAATGTAATATACAATAAGGCCTTTGGGTATAAAAATATCGAAAAAGGAAGTCCCGCATCTGTCAATGATTATTATGTTCTGTTTTCTCAGACTAAAGCTATTACTACTGTAGCTTTTATGACTCTGGTAGAAAAGGGACTTGTTGAGGTGGACGATCCTGTTTCCAAATATTTTCCGGAGATTTCAGATGAGGTGGTTACTAAAGTAAATGAAGATGGTTCTTATGAGACAAGGCCCGTCAAAACTCCCATGACTTTTGCTCATCTTATGTCTCATTCTTCTGGATTGGGCGCAGGTATGGTTTCTGAAATTCGTAAGGCTGAAAGGAATGATGAAACTAATACTGGGGCCGATACTAATTCCGATAATAAACCTACTGGACAGCGTAGCTTTGGTGGTGACCAGGATTCCCAATATCTCGAAGAGGAGATGCTGAAATTAGCAAAATATCCCCTGGGTTTTGATCCGGGTACCAACTGGAATTATCATGTTAGCACCAATATGCTGGCATATATGATAGAGCGAATCTCGGGAAAACCTTTGCAGGATTATGTAAAAGAAACCATCCTGCAGCCCTTGGGAATGAATGATACAGATTGGTATTATGAACCCGCAGCCCGGGATCGTTTTGTAACCCCTCATACCTTCGTCGATGGCAAATTAAAACCAGGCTCGGAAATGTGGTCAGAAGCAACAATAACCAATAATCGAACTTATGCGGAAGGTGCTATAGGATTAAACGGGCCCATTAAAGATTATGCGAAGTTTTGCCAAATGCTATTGAATGGAGGTACTTTTAATAATCACCAGATTCTAAAGCCGGAAACTATAGATTTGATGACAGATATCAACAGGTTGCCGGAAGAGCATGCAGGCGAAGAAGGTTTTCAATTCGGTTTGGGTTTTCAGCTACACAACGAAAGGTTGAAGCACGTTCCGTCGGTTTCTAATTCGGCTTATTCATGGGGTGGAATGTTGGGTACTGAATATCTTATTGATCCAGAAGAAAACCTCATTATCCTGTTTTACATTAACATGTTTGAGCGAGATAATTTATATCATCCCTTCTTGGAAGAAGTCTATGAGATAATAAATTAAGTTTTAAAATAGGATTACTTGATGAAAATCTTATTTAGCAGTTTCGGAAAGTATGTTACTTCTCATCGAATCTCTTTTAATGATGGATGTTTCCAGTCTAAATTCAATAAAATCTTCTAATAATTTGCCTTCAATCCTATCCACCATTGTTTCCATGGCTAATCTGCCTTGTTCTTCTGCTTGTTGATCAACTGTACTTAGTGAGGGGCGAAAATGTTCACTCATTATTCCATTAGTGAATCCAATTACCGAAACAGTTTCAGGAATAGTATAACCTAAATTGAGTATATTTTTCATTACTAATATTGCACTCAATTCATCGGAGGCCAGGATACCATCAATATTTTTATTTTCTATGAGATATTTAAGCTTACCGATCGGAAAGTCAGTATAATCAAAGTTGACAATCTTGTTCTCGATATTATTATTTTGGGTAGCATCCAGATAACCTTTTTCTCTTTCTTTTCCTACACTGGTGTCTGAAACCCCTGAAAAATAAGCAATCCTTTTGCAACCGGAATTTATTAATTCTTTCGTAGCCTTTTCAGCCTGAAATGCGTCGTCAATATGAATTTTATCACAATCAATTTGATCTAATACGCGATCGAATAGTACTAAGGGAATATTATAACGAGAGATTGCGTTGATGTGATCTATTTCCATTTTGGCCTGCGTTTCTTTAGATAGAGACATTATAAGTCCATCAACCTGACCTTTTAACAAAGTGTTTATACTTTCTATCTCTTTTTGAATAGATTCGTTCGAAAGAGCGATAATAACGTTATATCCCAACTCACTTGCTTTACTCTCAATTCCGTACAAAGCCTGCGCAAAAAAATGTGGAAGGATATCCGGTATAATTATCCCGATGGTTTTAGTTTTTTGCCTTTTTAGATTTTGTGCAGTTGCATTGGGAACGTAGTGATTTAAGGCGGCAAGTTCCTTAATCTTATTTCGGGTTGAAAGGCTTATTTCAGGACTGTCATTAAGAGCCTTTGATACAGTGCTAATTGACACATTTAATTGATTGGCCAGTTGTTTAAGGGTTATTCTATTTTTCATATTTTCCCATCTCGTTATTTGAACCTTCCTTTTTGATAATCAAACGATTATTTAAATGTCATCAGTAAGGAATACTATTACCCTAAAGTCCTAGAATTAATAAGTGTAATATAAACACTTTAATTGAGAATGAAAATATATAAAAAGGAAATCTGAAATAGTTAGATCGTCTTTGAATTAATAATCTTAAAGTTCATGTTTAATTCAGAGAAAAAATACTTTCTATTACCGATTTTAGTTGGGAATAATCAAGATTATTCCTTCTAAGCGGGGCAATAGGTTACCCACCCTTATTAAGGTATGAAACCCCAAAAAGAAATTGAAACCTCAGCGATGGGAGGGGGTGTAATTTGAAATATAGGGTGTTGGGAGAAAAGTGATTTTTAGGATCCAAAATCCTGATTGATAATGCTTAGTTGTTTGGATTAAAAATAGAATTACGTACAAATAAGCGTACAATTTAATATGTATTAAACTAAAAAGCCTTGAAAATCAAAAGATTAACAAGGCTTTCAGTACTCGGAGCGGGACG
>CAYWAB010000148.1:0-7366 GCA_964456105.1 uncultured Christiangramia sp.
GAAAAAAAATTGATGGACTACGGAAAGGAATTTCGAAAATATGCTACTTCAGACCATGGAGTGAATAGCAACTATTACGATAAAATTGTAAGTAGTATGTTGCCAACCGGGATGACCCCGAATATCATAGAAGAACGCCAGATGAATGCCGTTGCAATGGATGTATTTTCCCGTCTAATGATGGACAGGATTATCTTCCTTGGAACCGGCATCAATGACCAGGTGGCGAATATCATCCAGGCGCAGTTACTTTTCCTGGAAAGCACAGACTCTTCAAAGGATATCCAGATTTATATCAATTCTCCTGGAGGAAGTGTGTATGCAGGACTGGGTATTTATGATACCATGCAGTTTATAAAGCCAGATGTTGCCACGATCTGTACAGGTATGGCGGCTTCTATGGGAGCAGTGTTATTATGTGCTGGAGAGAATGGAAAAAGAAGCGGACTTCCGCACAGCAGGGTGATGATTCATCAGCCTATGGGTGGAGCCCAGGGGCAAGCAAGCGATATTGAGATCACGGCAAGGGAGATTGTAACCCTGAAAGAGGAGCTCTACAAGATCATTGCGAAACATTCCGGGCAAACCTATGAGAAAGTACATGAGGACAGTGATCGTGATTACTGGATGAAAGCTGAAAAGGCCAAGGAATACGGGATGATCGATGAAATTTTAACCCGCGAAGGATAATAGAGTAATTTACTTTTTTTACCTTAAGGTAAATAACGAAAATTTAAACAATGGCGAAAGAAGATTTAGAATGTTCCTTTTGTGGAAGAAAGAAGCCGGAGACTAACCTCTTAATTGCCGGTCTGGATGCCCATATCTGTGATCGCTGTATAGAACAGGCTCACGGGATCGTGGTCGAAGAATCCAGGCAGGGTGAGGCGAAAGAGCTTTCTTCAGATATGATGCTTAGTAAGCCAAAGGCTATTAAGGCATTTCTTGATGAATATATCATTGGACAGGAAGATACTAAGAAAGTACTTTCGGTTGCGGTATATAATCATTATAAAAGATTGTTACAGCCGGAAAGTGAAGATGATGTTGAAATTCAGAAAAGTAATATAGTAATGGTTGGGGAAACCGGAACCGGAAAAACCCTTATGGCCAGAACCATAGCCAGAATGCTAAACGTGCCCCTTGCGATCGTCGATGCTACGGTACTTACCGAAGCCGGTTATGTAGGAGAAGATGTGGAAGGTATTCTAACTCGTTTGCTCCAGGCTGCTGATTATAATACAGAGAAGGCCCAGCGAGGAATCGTTTTTATAGATGAGATCGATAAGATCGCCCGTAAGAGTGATAATCCTTCCATTACCAGGGATGTTTCCGGAGAAGGTGTTCAGCAGGCTTTATTGAAGCTTCTTGAGGGTACTACGGTAAATGTTCCTCCAAAAGGAGGGCGTAAACACCCCGATCAAAAATTTATTGAGGTGAATACTGAAAATATTCTTTTTATCGCGGGGGGCGCATTTGATGGGATAGACAGGATAATCAGTAAACGTCTCAATATGCAGGCGGTTGGATTTAGCGCATCAAAAAGTGAGGACACAATAGAGCGCACCAATCTCCTTAAATATATTATCCCTAAGGATCTTAAAGAATTTGGTCTTATCCCGGAGATCATTGGTAGATTGCCGGCATTGACCTATATGAATCCTCTGGATCGTGATACCTTAAGATTGATATTAACAGAGCCTAAGAACGCGATCATCAAGCAGTATAAGAAATTATTCGAAATGGATGATATCGCTTTCGATATCACAGATCAGGCCCTTGAATATATCGTGGATAAAGCGGTTGAATATAAATTAGGTGCCCGTGGATTAAGGTCCTTGTGTGAAGCGATTCTAACTGATGCCATGTTCGAACTTCCTGAAAGTGAAGAAAAGGAGTTCACTGTAACTAAAGAATATGCTGAAGATAAGCTAAATAAATCTACTATGAGTAAGCTTAAAGCGGTGTCTTAGCAAAGCATAAATGCTTTTTAATTCAATAGATTTCGCGATATTTCTACCAGTAGTATTTCTTCTCTACTGGTTTGTATTCAAGAACTTAAAACTGCAGAATATCTTTATTTTATTCTGCAGTTATTTTTTTTATGGATACTGGGATTACTGGTTTCTAATCCTGATCTTCATTAGCACAGTTGTAGATTATTTTTCGGGAATTTACATTTACAGGACTAACTCCTTACTCAAGAAGAATTTAGGGCTGATCATTAGTCTTTGTTCTAATTTGGGAATCCTGTTCTTTTTCAAGTATTTTAATTTTTTCATTGAAAGCTTTTCAGGAGCATTTAGATTTTTCGGTTCAAACCTGGAATTAGGGTCCATCGAATTGATTCTCCCTGTTGGTATTAGTTTTTATACTTTTCAAACTCTCAGTTATACCATCGATATCTATCGAGAGAAAATAAAGCCTACCACAAATTTTATATCCTTCGCGTCTTTTGTGGCATTTTTTCCACAATTGGTTGCAGGTCCCATCGAAAGGGCTAAAAATTTATTACCTCAATTCGAAACAGAACGCAGATTTAATTATGACCAGGCAAGGAAAGGAGTCCAGCAGATTCTCTGGGGACTTTTTAAAAAAATGGTAATTGCAGATAACTGCGGGTATTTTGTCGATCAAATTTTTAATTCTCCGGGATCCTTTAATTCTTCAACATTATGGGTAGGCGTACTTCTATTTAGTTTTCAAATTTATGGTGACTTTTCTGGTTATTCAGATATTGCAATAGGAACGGCGAGATTGTTTGGTTTTAAATTGATGGTCAATTTCCGAACACCTTATTTTGCTAAAACTCCTATCAGCTTCTGGCGACGCTGGCATATTTCTTTGTCCACGTGGTTCAGGGATTACATTTATATTCCTCTGGGAGGAAGTAGATTTAGCAGAACGAAAACCTTTAGGAATATATTCATCGTATTCATGTTAAGTGGACTGTGGCATGGAGCAAACTGGACCTTTTTGATCTGGGGTGTTTTACACGCCATCCTTTTTGTAGCGGTTCTCTTATTGTTCAAAAAATTAAAAATTGATTTTAATTCTCGAAGTAAAAAAGTATTGGGGATAATTATAACTTTTGCAGCGGTTAGTTTTCTCTGGATTTTTTTCAGATCAGAAAATATTGACGCTGCTTTATTTTTCATACAACACTTATTTACCAAATCCTTGTTTTCAATTCCGGAGATAAAACCCGCCTATTTATTTATTTTAATTCTTATTCTTTTAATTGTTGATTTCCTGGGAAGAAAAAGATCTTTCAGTCTTGAAATAATGGATTCATTGGAAAATAACTTCTCCAGAAAACTGGTATATTTTATTATAGTTTCATTGTTGGGGCTATTTATGTATTCTGAACAGACCGAATTTATATATTTTCAATTTTGAATTCAATTCTTAGATTTATTGGAAGGCTCATTAAGCTAATTTTATTTTTCATTCCGTTCTATGTTTTAACGATCATAATTTGGGGAGTATTAAGCCCTAAAAGTCTTAATGGTAATATTCATACAGATGATAGTGAGTACCTTCAAATGAAGCATACGGAACTAAGGTCGATGGAGAAGGCGGATATTTTGTTTGTTGGTGCTTCTAATATCTATCGAGGGATAGATCCAAGAATTTTCGATCAGTATGGATATAATGTTTTTAATCTGGGAACGAATTCTCAAACACCGGAGCAGTCCTTAATTCTTTTAAAACTGTATGCGGATAAATTAAAACCTGAATTGATTATTTATGACGTATATCCTTCTAACTTCGAGAAGGATGGTGTGGAATCGATGATCGATATTATTTCAACAATGGAAATATCTTCTGAACATATTCAATATCTATTGGAAAACCCCAATATTAAAGTTTTGAATACTTTGATTTTTCATGGGTTTTTTCAGCTAATCGATATGGAGAGACCGCAGTTTTATCAAGAAAGAAATGAGTATTTAATGAGGTCAAAATACGTGCAGGGTGGTTTTGTAGAATATTCGGATAGCTTGAATCATTACATCAGAGAATTTTCTCAGCAGGAATGGCAGTTAAGAGAGGATCAGTTGAAGGCTCTTGATGAGGCTTTGGAGTTATTAATTGAAAAGAATATTCCTGTTTTATTGATCAGGACACCTCTAGCAAGCTATAAATATCATAGTTATGAGAACAATGACTTTGTTGATAGCATTTTTGCGTCGAAGAAAGATTTCTATAATTTTCAAATGAGTCTGGATCTTTCAGATTCCCTGGATTTTCTGGATGGAACCCATATGAGTCAGTCTGGAGTAGAGAAATTCAATAAATTCCTTATCGATAAATTGAGAGAGTTAGAATACTAATCACTACCAGCTTCCTCCGGCCCCTCCACCACCGAAGCCGCCGCCGCCAAAACCTCCTCCGAAGCCTCCGCCACCGCCAAAGCCACCTCCGGAACTTCCGCCACCAAAACTGCCGCGCCCTAAAGAACTTAGGATTATGGCGTCCCAAAGAACACTTCTGCCAGATCTCCTTCCACCGTTCCTTCCGCCTCCTCTTTTATTGAACATCGAAATAATGATAACTATAAAAATGATCAGGAAAACGATAGATCGTATTGGGATTCCTCCATTTCCCCCAGATCCGGAAGGGGCACCCTGGAAAGTGCCATTCAATACCTGGAAAATTGCAGTTGTTCCCTTATCTAATCCAGCATAAATATTCCCATTACGAAATTCAGGTAAAATGATCAGTTCGATGATCTCCTTAGTCTTGGCATCGGTTAAATATTCCTCAAGGCCATATCCTGTGGTAATCCATATTTTTCTCTCTTCCTTAGCAATAAGAATAAGAAGGCCATTGTCTTTTTTGCTTTGGCCAATTCCCCATTCGTGAGCCCAGTGGGCTGCATAGGTTCCTTCGTATTCACCTTCCAGAGACTGGATAGTTACAATAACTATTTGTGTTGAGGTAGTATCGGCATAATTGATAAGTTTTGTTTCAAGTGCGTTCTCCTCCTGTGAAGATAGCATTTGAGCAGCGTCATAAACACTGGTCTGTTCTGATGGTTTTTCAGGAATTTCCCTTTGGGATATACCGGTAAATCCGGTAAGAAGAATTAAGAAAAATAGAATTCTTTTGATAAGTTAAGCTTTTGAAATTTGATCTGATAATTCATTCTGGTTGTTCTCATCCCAGGGGAAATGCTTTTGCAGCTGTTCGCCGGCTTTAAGTACTCCTTCGACCAGACCTTGTTTAAAATCACC
This sequence comes from uncultured Christiangramia sp., assembly GCA_964456105.1. GTDB lineage: Bacteria > Bacteroidota > Bacteroidia > Flavobacteriales > Flavobacteriaceae > Christiangramia. The sequence continues at coordinate 5,241 of CAYWAB010000148.1, forward strand.
TTTTTTAAAATGCGATACTATAAGGTCTTTGGTGCTTTCCCAGAAATCATCAGGCACAACTTCGTTGATACCCTTGTCTCCATAGATCACAAAGTTCCTGTCTTCAACCGCAACATAGATTAGCACCCCGTTGTCCAGCTTAGTATTATCCATTTTAAGCATATGGAATACTTCCATAGCACGATCAAAAATATCCTGGTCGTTGGTCGTAGGCTCAAGATGAACACGTATTTCACCAGAAGTCTTTTTTTCGGCACTCCTGATGGCATCTACCACTTCAGCTTCTTCTTTTTTATTTAAAAACTTTTCCAGTTTGCTCATGATTAAAAGTCGAATTCTACTTCTGGTGCATCTTCAGCTCCGGCATCAGCCTGGAAGCCTTCCATCTCTTCAAAACCAAAGATTGAAGCTGTTATATTTCCAGGAAATTTCTGCCGTGTTTTTTCATAATTAGCTACTGCTTCATTGAAGCGATCCCTGGCAACATTTATTCTGTTTTCGGTTCCCTCCAGTTGGGATTGTAGTTGCAGGAAATTCTGGTTAGCCTTTAAATCTGGATATCTTTCCACCGTTACCAGAAGTCGCGATAAAGCCGAAGTAACACCCTGCTGGGCTTGCTGGAACTGTTCAATTTGAGCGGCATCCAGATTGCTGGCATCTACATTTACCGATGTTGCTTTAGCCCTTGCTTCAATCACATCTGTAAGTGTTCCACTTTCAAAGTCAGCGGCTCCCTGTACGGTCTTTACAAGATTTCCTATAAGATCGTTTCTTCGCTGGTAAGAACTTTCTACATCGTTCCAGGCTTTTTCAGCATCTGTTTGCTCTTCTACTAGTGTATTATAGGGGGAAATTAACAGTATGGCTATAACAACAATAATTCCAATAGGGATTAACCACTTTTTCATACTTATAACTGATTTTTAAGATTGATTAGTTCTGCTTTTATACCTTCCAGTTTTCTAATGATATCGAAATTACTCAAGGTTTTTTGTTTTTCTTCTTTTAAATGGATTTTGGCACCTTCCAGAGTGAAGCCTCTTTCTTTTACTAGGTGGTAGATCAATTCAAGGTTTTTTATATCCTCTGGCGTAAACTTTCTATTGCCTTTGGCATTCTTTTTTGGTTTGATTACGTCAAATTCCTTCTCCCAGAATCGAATGAGGGAAGTATTCACATTAAAAGCCCCGGCAACTTCGCCAATACTGTAATAACGTTTTTCAGGAAGATTGATGTGCATTAATCAAGCGATTGATTTTCACGTTGAGCTTTTTCCAGAACTTCTCCGAATTCTTCGGGAGAAAGGTTACCATAGTAAAAGTTAATAGGATTGATGCGTCTGTCATCCTTAAAGATCTCGTAATGAAGATGCGGTGCCTCAGATCTACCTGTACTTCCAACAAAACCTATTACATCCCCTCTTTTTACTCGTTGTCCTCTTCGTACATTGTATTTGTATAGATGCGCGTAAAGGCTAGTATATCCATATCCATGATCTATCCTAATATGATTTCCATAACCGGTAGAGCGGCTGTCGGCCCTGACAACTTTTCCATCGCCGGTTGCATATACCGGAGTTCCACGCGGAGCTGTAAAATCCATACCGTAATGGTATTTCTTTACTTTGGTGAAAGGATCGGTTCTCCACCCGTAACCTGATGCAATACGACTCAGGTCTTCATTATTTACAGGTTGTATGGCTGGAATCGCGGAGAGTAATTCACCTTTTTCCTTGGCCAGCTCTGCAATTTCATCAAGAGATTTAGATTGCACTACCAGTCTTTTGGTAAGTACATCCATTCTCTTGGTGGTTTCAATGATCAGTTTACTGTTATCGAAGCCTTCAAGATCCTTATATCGATTGATTCCTCCAAAACCAGCTTTTCGTTGTTCCTCAGGAATTGGGTTTGCTTCAAAATAAAGTCGGTAGATATTGTTATCCCTGTCCTCAATATTAGCCATTACATCCTGTATCTGGTCCATCTTCTTATTAAGGAGGCCATACTGGAGCTTCATGTTCTGTAATTCCCTCTTAAGGGCTTTCTCCTTTGGAGTTTCTATCTGCGGAATATTCAGATATATAATAAGGAGTATAAAGCCGGCCAGAAAAGAACCGGTTATACTTA
>CAYWAB010000149.1:0-7065 GCA_964456105.1 uncultured Christiangramia sp.
ATACCTTTTAAGTATGTACCAATCTAGAATCTTCAATTTCGGATATTAAAGGCGTTTGTCCATTTGCTTCACCATCTTATTTTTCCAGTCCGTAAAATCTCCGGCTAAGATATGTTTTCTGGCTTCTCTTACCAACCAAAGATAAAACCCGAGATTATGTATACTGGCAATTTGCCTTCCCAGCATTTCATTAACCGTAAATAAATGCCTAACATAAGCCTTGGAATACTGACTGTCTACAAACGTGATGCCTTCTTCATCAATAGGAGAAAAGTCATCTTCCCATTTCTTGTTTTTAATATTGATGGTACCATGGGAAGTGAACAACATACCGTTCCTTCCATTTCGGGTGGGCATTACACAATCGAACATATCTACTCCTAACGCAATATTTTCAAGAATATTGATCGGTGTACCCACTCCCATGAGATATCTAGGCTTATCCTCTGGTAATATTTCGGTCACCACTTCTGTCATGGCGTACATCTCTTCCGCAGGCTCACCTACCGATAGACCACCAATAGCATTTCCTTCTGCGCCAGAATTTGCAATATATTCTGCCGATTCCTTACGTAAGTCCTTATAGGTACTTCCCTGAACGATGGGAAAGAGAGTTTGTTTATACCCGTACAGTTCCGGAGTCTTTTTCAGATGATTTATACACCTGTCCAGCCAGCGATGTGTCATATGCATGGAGCGCTTCGCGTAATTATAATCACATGGATATGGAGTGCATTCGTCGAAAGCCATGATAATATCGGCTCCAATGGCTCTTTGGATTTCCATTACATTTTCCGGGGTGAATGTATGGTAAGATCCGTCGATATGAGATTTAAACTTTACACCCTCTTCCTTGATCTTTCTTCTTGCCGAAAGAGAATACACCTGATAACCACCACTATCTGTCAATATATTCCGATCCCAATTCATGAATTTATGTAATCCTCCAGCTTTCTTAAGAATATCTGTCTGAGGTCGCAGGTAAAGATGATAAGTATTACCAAGGATAATATCAGGATTTATATCATCCTTTAATTCTCTTTGATGAACTCCCTTTACGGAGGCAACCGTACCAACGGGCATAAAAATAGGAGTCTCGATCTTTCCGTGATCTGTGGTTATGGTCCCGGCTCTTGCTTTACTACCTGGATCGGCAGACAATAGTTCAAATTTCATATCTAGGTTTAAATCGGTGCAAAGATACTCAACTAAATATCAAATCGAAGTTGAATCGCGCTTTCAGGTGTTAGTATTTTGATTAAAAAGTTAATAACTGGTCTTTAGTTGCTTTGTCAAAGCTTTTTAAAAGGTTATTTTTGCCAGCATTAAAACAACACAATTTAAAATGCCAGACATCAACGAATTACAAGATTTTGCTACACAGGTTCGTAGAGACATTTTGCGACAGGTCCATAAAGTAAATTCCGGACACCCCGGAGGATCTTTGGGCTGTACAGAATTTTTTACAGCTCTTTACCAGGTGGTGATGGATCACAATACCGATTTCGATATGGATTGAAAAAATGAAGATATCTTCTTCCTTTCCAATGGACATATCTCTCCTGTTTTTTACAGTGTTCTTGCCAGAAGCGGATATTTCCCGGTGGAAGAGCTTAATACTTTCAGATTAATCGATTCCAGACTACAAGGTCACCCCACAACTCACGAAGGCTTACCTGGGGTTAGGATCGCCAGTGGTTCACTTGGACAAGGAATGAGCGTAGCTATAGGTGCTGCCCAGGCAAAAAAATTGAACAAGGATAAACACTTGGTATTTTCCCTTCATGGTGATGGAGAATTACAGGAGGGACAAAACTGGGAAGCTATTATGTATGCTGCAGGCAATAAAGTTGATAACTTAATTTCAACCATTGACCTTAATGGGCAGCAGATCGACGGAAGTACAGAGACTGTTCTTCCCCTCGGAAACCTGAAGGCAAAGTTTGAAGCTTTTGGTTGGGATGTTATGGAAATAGAAAACGGAAATGACCTTCAACAGGTAATAGACGGCCTGAATGAGGCTAAAACAAGGACCGGGAAAGGAAAACCGGTGTGTATTTTAATGAATACGGTAATGGGTAATGGTGTAGATTTCATGATGCATACTCATGCATGGCATGGAAAAGCTCCAAATGACGAGCAATTGGAGACAGGTCTTGCTCAAAACCCTGAAACCCTTGGAGATTATTAAAATCCAGGTATTCATTAATTAAAAAAATACAAGAGAATGAAAGAATATAAAAGTACAGGAAATAAAGATACGCGTTCAGGCTTTGGAGCCGGTCTAACCGAACTTGGAAAAACCAACGAAAATGTGGTTGCACTATGTGCTGACCTTACAGGTTCTTTAAAAATGGACGATTTCAAAGAAAATCACCCGGAGCGATTTTTCCAGGTAGGTATCGCAGAAGCGAATATGATTGGTATGGCTGCCGGATTAACGATTGGCGGGAAGATCCCTTTTACGGGAACATTCGCTAATTTCTCTACAGGAAGAGTCTACGACCAGATTCGTCAAAGTGTTGCCTATTCAGGTAAGAACGTGAAAATATGTGCTTCTCATGCTGGTATCACTTTAGGAGAGGATGGCGCGACCCATCAGATTCTGGAAGACCTGGGATTAATGAAAATGCTTCCGGGAATGACAGTAATCAACACCTGTGATTTTAACCAAACTAAGGCAGCAACCATAGCTATTGCAGAATACGAGGGCCCTGTTTATTTAAGGTTTGGAAGACCAAAAGTAGCCAATTTCACTCCTGAAGATCAAAAATTTGAAATCGGGAAAGCCGTTCAACTTTATGAAGGCTCTGATGTGACCATCATTGCTACTGGACACCTGGTATGGGAAGCCATTCAGGCTGCCGTCCAGTTAAATGAAAAAGGAATCAAAGCCGAAGTGATCAACATACACACCATAAAACCTTTGGATGAAGAAGCTATAATCAAATCGGTCAAAAAAACCGGATGTGTCGTTACTGCGGAAGAACACAACTTCCTTGGCGGACTAGGGGAAAGTGTTTCAAGAACACTGGCACAGCATCATCCCGCGCCACAGGAATTCGTTGCTACTCAGGATACTTTCGGAGAAAGTGGAACCCCTGAACAATTAATGGATAAATACGGTTTAAATGCCGATGCTATCATCAAAGCTTCAGAAAAGGTCATTAAAAGAAAGTAAATTCTATTAAATAATAAATCGAAGCCTTTTAGGATTATTCTGAAAGGCTTTTTTTTATTTTAAAAAATAATTATAAAACCTGACCGTTTTATTAACCTAACAAAAACAATCTTTCATGAAAAAAATAATGCTAATCGTAATTGCATTTGGTTCTTTGAATCTCAGTGCTCAAAATAGTGATTTTGGAATTAAAGGCGGATTAAACTATGGTGCCACTGGCGACTATGAAACCTACAGCGATGTCTCCGGTGATTTGATGAACTCCTTCGAAGGAGAAAACAAAACAGGTTTTCATGCCGGAATATTCGCCAAATTTGAAGTTTTAGGAATCTTTATTCAGCCAGAATTACTTTATACCGAATTAAATACAGAATATACTGATTTTGATTATAAGCTAAAAAAAATAGATGCTCCCGTACTACTTGGTGTAAATATCCTGGGCCCGTTAAACTTAAAGGCAGGCCCTTCTTTCCAGTATGTTCTTAGTAATGATCTGGAAGGTACTGATCTTTACATCGATGATGTAGAAGATGATCTTACAGTGGGTTACCAACTTGGTGCCGGATTGCAGCTTGGAAGAATTGGTTTAGACCTTCGCTACGAAGGAGCATTTTCTGAAAATAACGCGGACAGCATTAGCCAGACTGCAGGTGAGATGTTCACAATAGATTCACGTCCTTCTCAATGGATACTGAGTCTTGCCTATAGCTTATAAAAGTTGAATTCAGGAAAATAAAAAGCCCCGTTACAGACGGGGCCATTTTATTTATTTGAGGAGTTTAAATTTATTTGAAAAAGTCAGGATCCAGGTAATCAGGTGTTCCATCTCCATTAGTATCAGTAAATTCAATTGTGCCATCCTCATTGATAACGATTTCATCTCTTGTTGGAGTACCGTCTCCATCATCATCTGCATCTGAATGATTGCTTAGGCCATCTTCATCTGTATCATCATCAAACACATCGCCATCTCCATCAAGATCTTCCATCCAGCTTGGAATGCCATCTCCATCATGATCAGCCTCGTTAACCCTATACATTTTAATACTGAAAATCAAAGGGGAATATGGAGGAATCCTTTGTTGACTGTTATTAAAGTATCCAAGTCCTGAAGGCATAAAAATAGCTCCTACTCCAAAATCATCATTCCAGTCTATAGTATTATCTGGATTAACTTCAAATCCTGAAGCAGCCCGAAATTCCTCCAGACCCTCAGAAAATCCTTTTATAACCGAACCCGTGGAAACGATATTTCCATTAGAGGCCCTAACCTCATAACCGGATAAATTGAACCATAGTGGTGATTGCAAGCTACTGTCAAACATGGTCTCGTTAAGAAGCTGTCCTTTATAGGCCACCAAGGTAGAATCAGTAAACTTTGGTTTTTCACCCTCACCTTCTCTAATCTTTAAAATATATAATTGTTGGTCTACTCCCTGGTAGTTTACAGTTTTGGTTATAAGGTTTTCAGAATCTATTATCGGAGTTTTATTTGCGTTATCACCAGAAATAGTATCAAAGGTAACTACATAGTCAAAATCCTCAGAAGGATTCTCAAATTCTTCGTAATTGTAAAAATGGGTGGAAAGAAATTCCAGAATAGCCTGATCGTCTTCAATCGCCTGTTCTCCCCTATCTCTGGGAGGAGTTAACTCCGCTTGATCGTCATCATTATTACAGGAAAAGACCAGAAAAGCCAGAAGGCAGATCATCATCAGTTTGTTCAATCTCATTAGAATTCTATTTTGGCGCGCAAGATACAATAATCTTGTATTTTTGCTTAATTATGAACGTGGTTTTAGAAATCAAATTATGAGAGTCGATAAATTTTTATGGTGTGTAAGATATTTTAAAACTCGAAGCGTCGCGACCAATGCCTGCAAGCAAGGAAAAGTGAGGTTGAATGATGAAATTCTAAAACCTTCCAAAGAAGTTTTCCCAGGAGATAAATTAGTCGTGAGAAAGAATCAGATCAATTACGAAATTGAGATACTCGATCTACCTAAAAGCAGGGTTGGCGCTAAACTGGTTAATTTATATGTTCACGACATCACACCTAAAGAAGCCTTCGAAAAACTTGAGCTACTAAAATATTCTAAAGATTATTACAGAAAAAAAGGTACTGGCAGACCCACGAAGAAAGACCGGAGAGATATTGATGAATGGTTTGATAATGCAGGAGATGAAATAAAAGGCGAGGATAAAAATGAATAGAGAGTTCTGGTCCCAAAGATATAAGGAAAACAATACTGGCTGGGATATAGGTTACGTCTCCACTCCCATTAAAGAATACATAGACCAACTAAGGGATCCTGAAATTAAGATCCTAATACCAGGAGCAGGGAATTCCCATGAAGCTGAATATTTATTCAATAAAGGATTCAAAAATGTTTTTATAGTAGATATAGCTCCGGAGCCTCTGGAAAATTTTAAATCTCGTAATCCGAAATTTCCCGAAAATCAGATCCTCAATAAGGACTTTTTTGAACTCTCAGGAAAATATGATCTTATCCTTGAGCAAACTTTCTTTTGTGCGATCCCTATCACGGAAAGACTTAATTACGCCGAAAAGTCGCATGATCTATTGAAAGATAATGGTAAAATAGCCGGAGTATTTTTCAATTTTGATTTGAAAGAGAATGGCCCGCCTTTTGGCGGAAGCAAAGAAGAATATTTAATGTATTTTAGACCTTACTTTGGAATCGATATTCTGGAACCCTGCCGGAATTCAATCAAACCAAGACAGGGAAACGAATTGTTTTTTAAATTCAGAAAAAAATAAAATGGGTGCAAATTCAATCCTGAATCAAGAGCAGATCAAACATAAGATAAGACGTATTTCTTATCAGATCTACGAAAGTAACGTAAACGAAGAATCCATAATAATAGCTGGAATTGCGAATAATGGATTTGAACTTGCCAAAAGAATTGAAGAAGAACTTAAAGAAATTTCATCTTTGAAGGTGCTTTTATGTGAAGTTAAGATGAACAAAAAGAATCCTTTACAGGAAATTAAAACTTCTCTGGAACCTGATGATTATAAAAATAAATCAGTAGTACTTGTGGATGACGTCCTAAATTCGGGAACAACACTTATTTACGGAGTGAGACATTTTCTTGAAGTGCCACTTAAACAATTTAAGACCGCAGTGCTGGTAGATAGAAATCACAAGAAATATCCCGTAAAAGCAGATTTCAAAGGAATATCATTATCTACCTCGTTAAGTGAAACCATAAAAGTGATCTTGGATCAAAAGAACGAAAGAGTAGAATTATCCTAGTTTGGAGGTTATTTCCTTAATGATTTCGGCGGAAGACATTCCATCACAATTGATGATATACTCACTCTGATTATAATAAAACCCTCTTTCGAAAAGGTGCTTTCTTATAAAATCCTCCAATGACTCTCGATCTTGCAAATGATTTATAAGTGGTCTCTTATCCTTTTCGTTGATAAGTCTTTCTGTTAACGAACCGATACTAAGCTTTAGATAAAAAGTTACGGAATCCCTTTCAGATTTAATTAATTCCATATTATTCCCAAAGCATGGAGTTCCGCCGCCTAAAGAAATTACAGAATCCATGTCGGTTGATAATAATTCTTCCAGAATCTGTCGCTCCCTCTTCCTGAAATAAATCTCACCTTTCTGAGTAAATATTTCGGGAATATCATATCCTTCGATTTCTTCTATCCTTTCATCAAGGTCTATATATTCCAATTTTAACTGCTCTGCCAGTCGTTTACCTATAAAGGTTTTACCGGATCCCATGTACCCAATCAGAAAAATTTTCATCGCTTAAATTGCTTATAATGAGCTAAAGGCAAAACTAAGATAAAATTATAGCAATTAAGCCTTGAAAAATAAATTAATGAATGTATATTT
>CAYWAB010000150.1:0-6869 GCA_964456105.1 uncultured Christiangramia sp.
TATATCGCTGTTCCATTAAGCCTTGCGTCGGCCCTAATAGTATTTAGAAGACAAAGCGTTTCAGAAAGCCTTACAGGATGTTTTGAACTTGTAAAGGAGAATTGGTGGATGACCTTTGCTACTGTATTATGCATAGCCATAATAGTATACATGATCGGTTTCGTATTTCAAATACCTGCTATTTTCTATGTACTAATCAATACGATAATAAATGCTAATGAGACCTCTGCAGCTAACCCGGCAGAGTTGCTCGGGCCAGGATATATCATTGTAAGTACTGCTTCCTCTTTAGTTCAATACCTTGTATACAGTATTATGCCTATAGGAATTGCATTCGTTTACTTCAATCTAAATGAAAAAAAGCATTTTACGGGTACTTACGAGTCTATCCAGAAACTTGGTAATAATGAATAAGATTTGAAAATAGGATTCCTTCTTATACTTCTTTTTGCAATAATGGGTAGCTCATACCCGCAACAGGACAGTATTTCATTGCCTGAAGGCCTAAAGTATGACATGGATACTTTGTTTACAACTGTATCTTTTAAAGAAACTAGATTAAACGAGTTTAAAACCCAGGAAGAATTTGATTATATCGAAAAGGTCGAAAAAGAGAGCTGGTGGAGCCGATTCAAGAATTGGATAAATGCGAAATACAATCAGTTCTTAGCGTGGTTGTTTGGGGAATATGAACCAAATTCTTTGATCGCATTCCCGATCAGAATTTTGCCGTACGTTCTTTTATTCCTCCTACTCGGATTGGTGCTTTGGCTCTTTTCCCGACTGAATCCCGGCCGCCATATTCTTGAGGATCCACGAAACAGTGAGGTTTTCCTTTCTGAAGAAGAAGAACTGGTTAAAAATGAAGATCTGAACAGCCTTATACAAACGGCAATTCGAAATTCAGAATTTCGACTCGCTGTTCGATATTATTATCTAAAGCAATTAAAGAAACTGGACCAATCAAAGCTAATAGATTACCAATACCAAAAAACCAATCATGATTATTTAGAAGAGATCGGCGATTGGACAGTACGTGAGCATTTCAACAGGATTACGAAGTTGTATGACTTTATATGGTACGGTAGTTTTGAGGTTACAGAAAATGATTTCGCCCTTGCAGAAAAGACATTCTTAAGAATGGAAACCCTTTTAAAATCGGTCAAAAGTGAATAAGACCTATAAAATAGCTTTCGGCCTATTCCTTTTGCTTATTGTCTCCCTTGCGTGGTTGGAGAGTAAAGAGCCGGAACCTGTTAACTGGAATCCAAGCTATACTTCTAAAGATAAAATTCCGCTGGGAGCTTTTGTGTTTTATAATAGTTGGGATAATTATTTGGAAAATGAGATCGCTGAAATCAGAATTCCTCCTTATGAGTATCTTAATGATAACCCTGAAAATGGAAATTATTTCTTTTTGAACAATTACGTGAATTTTGATGATGATGAACTGGATGATCTTTTAAATTGGGTCTCTAAAGGCAATAAATTATTCATTTCAGCCTACAATTTTGGAGAGAATCTAGAGGATACCCTTGATTTTAAAATCGGTTCTTTTATAAGCAGTGAAGCTTTTACTTCAAGGCCTCAGCTTAATCTGGTGAATCCAGGCTTGCAATTGCCTAGGGATGTATTATTTGATCAGGATCTTCCCGCACTGTATTTTAAAGACATAGATAGTACTTCGCATACCGTTTTGGGAACAGTTTTCTTCGAAGGAAATTCAGGTAAAAAAATTAACTTCATCAAAACTGAATTCGGAGAGGGTGAAATTTTGCTGCACACAACTCCGCAAGCTTTCAGCAATTATTTCCTTCTTAAGGAAGAAAACTATAAGTATGTAGAGAATTTGCTGGCTTACCTGGACGGCGAGAACATACTTTGGGATGCCTATTATAAATCGGGAAGGAGTTACTTTAGCTCTCCTCTTTACATATTACTCAACAACAGACCTCTAAAATGGGCCTACTATTTCGTAATCATAACTACCATACTTTTTATATTTTTTGAAGGTAAGCGAAAACAAAGGGCAATACCGGTAGTAGAACCTTTGAAGAACAGGTCCTTTGAATATTCGGCCACGCTTTCCCACCTATACCTGGAGAAAAGAAATTTTTATGAACTTAGAATAAGAAAAATTACCCTTTTCATGGAATTTATAAGACAAAATTATCGCCTCGACACCAATAGTATAGAGGAAGAATTTTACAGGAATTTAGCCTCAAAAAGCAACAATTCCTTAGAAACTACCAAAGGTCTTTTTCAAAGAATATTTAAATTTCAAAATGAAACAGAAAATACTAAAGAGGCATTTTTAGAATTAAGCAACAGCATAAACTCATTTAAAAATAATGGATCAAAAGGAAGAAAATAATCAGGAAGGATCTTTAGATTTTAAGAACCGTATTCCCCTTGAAGGACTTGAAGAATCTGTAAAAAGCCTTAAAGAGCAATTAGCAAAGGTTATCGTTGGACAAAGTGATTTCGTAGAATTGCTGATTGTAGGACTGCTCTCTAATGGTCATGTTCTTATCGAGGGAGTGCCAGGGGTTGCAAAAACAGTAACCGCGAAACTCTTTGCCAGATGCCTTAAAACGGAATTTAGCAGGATACAGTTCACTCCAGATCTAATGCCAAGTGATGTACTGGGAACCTCTGTTTTTAATACCAAAACTTCTGAATTCGAATTTAAATCTGGTCCCATCTTCTCCAACATCATACTCATAGACGAGATCAACAGAGCACCCGCTAAGACGCAGGCAGCTTTATTCGAAGTTATGGAAGAGAGACAAATTACCATAGACGGGAACATGTATAAAATGGAAGCTCCGTTTATGGTTCTGGCAACACAAAATCCCATAGAACAGGAAGGAACTTATGCGCTACCAGAGGCTCAACTTGACCGATTCCTTTTTAAAATAGAAGTAGGTTATCCTAATCTTAAGGAGGAAGTTGAAATACTAAAAACCCATCACAATCGAAAAGGCAGATTGCCGGAAACTGAAGTAGAACCCGTTTTAGATCCGGAAAAAATCGCTCAGTTACGTACTCAGATCCACGAGATCATTGTAGAAGAAAAGTTATTATCCTATATCGCAGAATTGATCGAAAAAACCCGAAATCATCCTCATTTGTATCTAGGAGCCAGCCCAAGAGCTTCCATTGCCGTTATGAATGCTTCCAAAGCTTTTGCTGCCATAAATGGAAGGGATTTTGTAATTCCAGAAGATATTAAAAGGTCGCTTAAGCCAGTTCTTGCGCACAGGCTTATCCTTTCTCCAGACAGGGAAATGGAAGGAATGACAGCTTCTGCAGTGATAGATATGATAAGCCAGTCCGTAGAAATACCAAGATAGTGATGCAATTCTTCAAATCATTATACTTCGGGAAAAGGCTATTCTATGCCCTTTTTGGCATTTCAATACTTTTCCTGATCTCTTTCTGGTTTGAATGGCTTTACAGCATCGCATGGGTTATCACCGCTGTTCTTAGCGTATTACTGCTAACAGATCTGGTTATGTTATTCAGCAATTCATTAATAACTGCTGATAGAAAACTTCCCGAAAAGTTCTCAAATTCCGACATTAATGGTGTTGAAATACAAATTAAAAATGATTATGGATTCAAACTATTCTCGGAAATCATAGATGAAATCCCCGTACAATTCCAGAAAAGAGATTTCCTCCGTAAACTTGAATTACCGGCAAACCAAAGAGGTAGTTTCGAATACTATCTAAAACCTCTTCAAAGGGGTGAATATGTTTTTGGAAACCTGAATATTTTTATTTGCACATTGCTAAAGCTGGCTAAACGGAGATATGTTTTTAATAAAGATCAGATGGTCAAGGTTTATCCTTCTTTTATCCAGATGAAAAAACTTGATTTCCTGGCTATGGATCAAAAATTCTCTTTACATGGGTTGAAAAGGATAAGGAGAATTGGCCATACGATGGAATTTGAACAGATAAAGGAATATGTTCGCGGGGATGATGTAAGGACCATAAACTGGAAAGCTACAGCCAAGCATGGAAATTTGATGGTAAATCAGTTCCAGGATGAACGTGCGCAGCCGGTATATTCTGTTATTGATTGCGGCAGGGTGATGAAGATGCCTTTCGAGGGACTTAGCTTACTGGATTACTCAATCAATAGCAGCCTGGCTTTCACCAATGTGGCCTTGAAAAAGAAAGATCAGGTGGGACTAATTGCATTCTCGAATTCATTACAAAACCTCCAGAAAGCTACTTCTAAAAAAACACAATTGAACCGTATCCTGGAAGGTCTCTATAATATTGATACCAACTTTTATGATAGTGATTTCAGTTTGCTTTACTCAAGGATCACAAAGCATCTAACCCATAGAAGTCTATTGATGTTATATACTAATTTTGAACATATGTCTGGTCTCAACAGACAATTACCCTACTTAAAAGCATTGTCTAAAAAGCATCTCCTGGTGGTAATATTTTTTGAGAATACCGAAATCACCAAACTATTAAATACCGATCCTGATAATATAACTGAAAGTGCCCATCAAACTGTGGCCGAACAGTTCGCCTACGATAAAACTTTGATGGTTAAGGAACTTCAGCGACATGGCATCCAGGCGATATTGACTCCTCCGGAGGACCTTAGCATTAGCACCATTAATAAATATCTGGAAATTAAGGCAAGAGGGCTTTTATAGCATAATCTACAATTCAGATCATTAAATCTACAGTTCAGCAAAAAGAATTATTCAATAAAGTATTCAGGACATAAGTTTGTTCCTGTAATCTTAAAACGAATAATTATGAAAACGATCATCGCATTACTGGCAATCTTTTTTAGTTCATTTACTAACGCCCAAACAGAAAACCCTGGAACAATCAAGGCTGTAGTGCCGAATGTTAACAGTTTAGAAGGAACTGTACTCTTCGGGCTTTACAATGAAGAAAACTTTATGGTTAGTGCTCCCGTGTACTCTGAAGCCATTTCAGCAAGCGGAGATACTGCTGAAGTTACTTTTGAAAATGTGCCTGAAGGAACTTATGCCCTACTTGTACTTCATGACAAAAACAATAATCAACGAATGGATTATAATTCTAATGGAATGCCTTTAGAGAGCTATGGCACCAGTGGAACTACGAGTTACGGGCCTCCTAACTGGAAAGATTCAAAATTCGAATTCGACGGAGGAGATAGAACAATTGTTATCAGATTTTAATTAGCACAGTATGAAAAACTTATTTTTTATCGGATTATCGCTTTTCTGCTTCAACTGGGTTAGTGCCCAATCTTTCGAAACAGATCTCTATGCTAAGGACCGCATCAAGAAATTATATTTTATGGTGGGGAATTGGGAAGGAAATGGCTGGAGAATGTCCCCGGACGGTACAAAGAATGAATTTTACCAGTCTGAAAAGGTGCAGTTCAAATTAGACAGCACCGCTATTTTAATAGAAGGCAAGGGAACTGTAGGAGAAAAAGTTATTCATAATGCCCTGGCTATAGTTACTTCAAATAAGGAAAATGAACAGTTTTCTTTTCAGTCCTTTCTTCAAAATGGAATGAAGGGCATCTTCAGCGGAGAAATTAAGACCGATTCTTTCTATTGGTATCCCAACGAAAACACTCGTTACATCATTACTATAAATGAGAAAGGCGAGTGGTTTGAAACAGGAGAGTTTAAAAGACAGGAAAAATGGTTCAAGTTCTTCGAGATGACCTTAAGCAAAAAATAGTTTTCAAAAACTGGAAATATAACCTCCCTAAGGGAGGTTTTTTTTGATAGATAATACATGGGTATAAAGTATTTAGTATAAGAAAAACTTATACATTTGCATATCAAATTTCTTGGTATGACAATTACTCAGTTACATTATGTTCTTGCGGTCGCAGAACATAAGAACTTCACAAAGGCAGCTCAAAAAGTATTTGTTACTCAGCCTACCTTAAGTATGCAGATCCAGAAACTGGAGGACGAGCTTGAAGTAACTATATTCGATAGAACTAAAAAACCTATACAGTTAACAGAAGTAGGACAAAAAATAGTTCAACAAGCCAGAAATATCGTAAATGAAAGCGACCGGATACAGGATATCGTGGATCAACAAAAAGGATTTGTTGGAGGAGTTTTCAAGCTGGGAGTGATCCCAACGGTAATGCCTACACTTTTGCCTATGTTTATTGGGACTTTTTTAAAGAAGTATCCAAAGGTAAAACTAAAGATAGAGGAATTACATACAGAAGCGATACTCGAAAAATTAAAAGAAGGCCATTTAGATGCGGCTATTGCTGCTACTCCGTTGGAAAATGAAGGAATAAAGGAGAACCCTCTTTATTATGAACCATTTGTAGCTTATATCCCTGGGAACCACAAACTGAGTAACCTGAGCAAAATTGAAATCTCTGAGCTCGATATAAACGACATGTTATTGCTCGAAGATGGACATTGTTTTAAAGATGGTATCCTAAACCTTTGCAAGGCAAGTAGAGAATATGATGATGACCAGCTACAATTGGAGAGTGGCAGTTTTGAAACGCTTATTAAACTTGCCAATGAAGGTTTAGGAATGACCCTACTTCCCTACCTGCATACCCTGGAACTGAAAGATTCAGAAAAAGAAAACCTTAAAATGTTCGAAGATCCAGTTCCTGCAAGGGAAGTGAGTCTCATTTATAATAAAAGTGAATTAAAAATGCAGATAATAGAGGCTTTACGCAACACCATTGCGGGAGTGGTAAAAGGGGCGATCACATTTCAGAATGTGAAAATAATAAGTCCGTTAAATAAAAAGAAAGAATTCCAGACCTAAAAAAAAAGCGGCTTTTAAAGCCGCTTTTTTTAAGTATTTAAATAGATTAAACATTGATTTAATTCTGGATTG
>CAYWAB010000151.1:0-6626 GCA_964456105.1 uncultured Christiangramia sp.
AGCTTCCTTAATTACGGCAGAAATGCCTTTTTTATTGATATCTTTTAATGCAGAAGTACACACTTTTAAGGTGATCCATCTGTCTTCTTCAGGAATAAAGAAACGCTTTTTAACTAGGTTAGCGTTAAATTTACGCTTAGTCTTATTCATGGCGTGAGATACATTATTCCCAACCATAGCTCTTTTCCCGGTAAGTTCACAAACTCTTGACATTGCTCTATACTTTTCTCGTTATTTCAAAACAGGCTGCAAATTAACGATTTTTTTACCTAACAGGCAACAAATTCAAAAAAAATATTTGAATCGCTTTAATCTTTGTTTATCATAGCTTAAAAGTGAGTCACAGCCTAAACTTAAGTGCAAAAGTAATTATTTTATTTGGTACTAATCAAGCAGATAATAGACCTGTCAAAATTCAGATTAAATGCAATGAATTGAAAATCAATACTCATCTATATATTGAATGATGGTTTTTTGAAGTAATTCCATCGCTTTATTAACACTTTTCCCTATCACCTTTTCCCTGTGATTTCCAAACTTAAACTCTTTAGAATATACTTTTGAAGGAGTTGCTATAGCAATAAATACGGTACCAACATCTGCATCACTATCTCCTTTTGAAGGACCCGCATTCCCTGTGGTTGCTATTGCAAATTCCGTATCGAACTTATTTTGAACTCCCAAAGCCATTGCTTCAGCTACTTCTGCACTTACCACAGACTTTTCTTCTATCAGTTTCTTTGGAACTCCGAGCATTTCAGTTTTCGAATTGGTCGCATAACATACCACGCTTCCTTTGAAGGAAGCCGAAGATCCGGGTGCCCTTGTAAAATTTACTGCTAACCTGCCACCCGTACAACTCTCTGCTGTAGAAAGAGTCCATCCTTTTTCTGCAAGCAAACTCCCAATGATCACTTCAATAGGATGGTCTTCTTCATAACCATTAATAATATCTCCTATATATTCATGTAATCCAGTAATCTCCTTTTCAAGAGCATTTCTAAGAAAATTCTCATTATCTCCCCTGGCAGTAAGTCTTAATCTAACCATTCCAAGATTTGGCAAATAAGCAAGTCTAATATAGTCTGGAAGATTATTTTCCCAGGCTTCAATGATTTCAGCAATCGCGCTTTCACCCATACCGAAAGTAATAACAGTCTTATGTAAAATAACGGGACGGGAAAAGGTTTGCATAAGTCGGGGGATTACCTCCCGCTCCATCAATCCCTTCATTTCAAATGGAACACCAGGCAGGGAAATAAAAACCTTATTGCCTTCTTTAAACCACATTCCTGCAGCTGTACCATATTCATTATGTAATGGAACCGCCTTGGAAGGCAATAATGCCTGGTCTCTGTTCAGATCAGAAATCGGTGTGTCAATGTATTTCTCAAAAAGGTATTCAATATGCTTTAAAACTTCTTCGTTACGGATAAGTTCATCATTAAAGAAATCACAAAGACATTTCTTAGTTATGTCATCTCTTGTGGGTCCAAGCCCACCGGTAATGATTACTATATCAACCCTTTGAGAAGCTTCTTTTATGGCGTTAAGAATATGTTGGCGCTCATCCTGGATCGAAGTGATCTGGTAAACACTAACACCTATTTTATTTAATTCTTTGGAAATAAATGCTGAATTGGTATCTACAATCTGACCAATGAGGATCTCATCACCAATTGTAATAATTTCAGCGTTCATTAAATATCAAAATCGTTCTTTAATTCTTCTGCAGCTTCTTCTACACGAATGGTTATGGTTTTTGCAGCTTCAGGAACCTCATCCTTACGCTGTCCATGCTTGGACCAGGCTTCAATTACCTTTATCTGTTCCATTAAGCCTAATCCGAATAATTGAAGATTTGGTTTCATTTTATGTGCGAATTGATAAGCCAATGTTGGATTATCATTAGAAATAGCCTCATTCATCGCCGCAACATCCGGCGGAATTTCCTCAAGAAAGGTTTCAACCACTGTTAGCATGAACTCCTCATCACCCCCTGCCATTTCTTTTACTTCGTCAAGATTGTAGGTACTCATTAAGTCACTATTTTACTTTTATTGAAAACATTTTATAATTTTCCAAAAAACCGGTTAATTGATCTTCCGGACTTACTTTGCCTACTCCTGCAGGTGTTCCCGTAAAAATCACATCTCCGATCTTGAGGGTGAAATATGTCGAAATATAGGCAATTAATTCGTCAATCTTCCAAAGCATATACGAGGTATTTCCCACCTGCACTACCTCTCCGTTCTTTTCCAATTTGAAATTCAGATTATTAATGTCCTTAAAATTCGCTTTATCTATCCATTTATTTCCTATAACAGCTGCCCCATCAAATCCTTTCGCCTTTTCCCAGGGCAAGCCCTTATCCTTTAGTTTATTTTGAAGGTCTCTTGCAGTGAAATCGATTCCCAATCCAATCTCATCATAGTATTTATGAGCAAATTTTTCCTGGATGTGCTTTCCTATCTTATTGATCCTTACCAGGACTTCCACCTCGTAATGAACGTCGTTAGAAAAATCGGGAATAAAAAAAGGCTGTTTTTTCAATAAAACGGCCGTATCGGGTTTTTGGAATATCACAGGATCCTCAGGCTTTTCATTCTTGAGTTCTTCGATATGATCTGTGTAATTCCTTCCTACGCAAATGATCTTCATAACTTGATTCTTTTAATTTCCCTTATTTGAATTTTAAACCAAATATAAAAATTAGGCTATTAAGTATATTATTGGATAGGATTTAGAATTAACTAGTCTGTGATCTTTATTCTAAAGGAAGGTAAAGGGATTTTAGAACCAAAGGCACTATGTGAAAGCTCAAACTCAGAAATGCTTTCCCAACCTTCAGGACCAAAGAACCAGGCATTAAAATCATTATCATTCTCAACCAGTTCTCCTTTAAAAATGGGGGCATATTTTATAATCTGAAAATCCTGCGCCACCAGGCTGTCATTGATATAGTAGTCCTTTGTTTCGGTATACTGGTTCTTTTTTATGAATAGATGCTCTACTCCTACAAAGAAACCTTGCTCCGGGATTCTGATCTTTTGATCCAGCAGTTCAATATTTAAACTGGATTCACCTGCTTCCCTTTCAATGATAAAATTTTTAAGGAGGTCTTTTCCCGGTTTTCCATTTTCATCCATATCATAGATATGCAGCCGGAATTTTGAAGGCAATTTCCATTGTTCCTTTGTTTTGAAAAAGTAAACTTTTACTTCCTCCAGAAAACAGGAGTTTTCGAATTTATCAGGTTTTGGATAATATACAGCAATCTGTGAGGGATATAGACCTGCATTCAGATTACCAAATCCTATCGGTCTTTCGGTCCAACCGGGCCGGTAGACATAATTCTTTTTATTTCTAATCGGCTCAATTAAAATCTCTCCAAGCCCTTCAGTTTTAGGATTGAGTTGTACTGTTTTACCTCCAAGTGTTTCAATTTTAACTAAGCGCGGTTTATAACCCACATAACTAATCCAGACACTCTCGTTTCTCAAACTGTCGGGAACAGAAAAAGCGAACCAACCATCAGTATCCGAAGTGGTTCCCATTGCATAGTTTTGAAAAAGCAAATGGGCATATGCCAATGCCTGCCCATTCTCACTGTCTACAACTCTACCTCTTACTGTAGTTGACTGTGCATACCCTAAAAGAATACCTGAATAAAATAATATAAGGATTAAAAAAGATTTCAATCAGGAAAGTTTGTTATTCAACTTTCTTAATTTAATAGCTGTTAAAACCTTTTTCGTGTATAATGGAAAGTCGGCGTTCTGTACCCAGCCAAAATATCCCGGTTCGCTTTCCAAGACCTTTTCAACATGCTTTCCTTTATATTTTCCAAAACTGAATACTTCCTTACCTTTCTTATCGTAAGCAATAAATCCTGCGAAATCAGCAAATTTCTTTCTTGAGCTGTAATCAGCAAGCCATTTGATATCATTTTGCAGATCTTCATACCTGTCCAACTGAGATTTTAAAACCTCATAGGTAGCCTCGGTATCGGCTTCCGCGCTATGCGCATCTTCAAGGTTCTTATCGCAATAGAACTGATAGGCTGCAGACAGAGTTCTCTGCTCCTTTTTATGGAATATGGTCTGCACATCCACAGCTACCACATTCTTCATTTCGAAATCTATTCCAGCCCTTAGTAATTCTTCTACCAGTAAAGGGATGTCGAAACGGTTAGAATTATAACCTGCAAGGTCACAACCTTTTATGATTTCATGAATTCTGGAAGCAAGTTCCTGAAATGTAGGTTCATTGGCTACTTTATCATTGGAAATTCCATGGATCGCTACCACTTCAGCAGGAATATCCTGCTCTGGATTTACCAGCCATGTATAACTTTCTTTATTCCCGTTAGGAAAAACCTTTAAAATGGCGATTTCAACAATTCTGTCCTTGGAGATATTTGTTCCGGTAGTTTCCAGGTCAAAAAAACAAATTGGCCTGCTAAGTTTAAGATCCATAAAAATGAAATTTCCGCAAAGTTACTATAATTTGCATTTTCGGAATGCTATAAGGTGAAAATTCGGACTTTGGTATTTAATCGAAAATTAAAAAAAGCCACGTGTTCCGTGGCTTTCTTTAAAGTATAAATTGAATTATTAGATTTCCCGATCCTTATCAAAATCTTCAAGGTACTGGGCGACTCTCTGAACGAATTGTCCTCCTAGAGCTCCATTTACGACACGATGATCGTAACTGTGAGAAAGGATCATTTTATAACGTATTCCAATAAAATCACCTTCAGGAGTTTCAATTACAGAAGGCATTTTTCTAATAGCGCCAAGTGCAAGTATCCCTACCTGTGGCTGATTAATAATCGGAGTTCCCATAATACTTCCAAAAGTACCCACGTTGGTAACCGTATAGGTCCCTCCCTGGATCTCGTCCGGCTTGAGCTTGTTCATACGAGCTCTGTTGGCAAGATCGTTAACCGCTTTTGCCATACCAACAAGGTTCAGCCTGTCAGCATTCTTAATAACAGGTACAATTAGATTTCCGTCGGGAAGTGCTGCCGCCATTCCTAGATTAATATCCTTTTTCTTGATCACTTTCGTGGCATCTTCGTTCACCGAAATATTGATCATTGGGAAATCTCTTATCGCTTTAGCTACAGCCTCCATAAAGATTGGGGTGAAGGTAAGTTTTTCTCCCTCTCGCTTTTGGAATTCATTTTTATGCTTATTTCTCCAATTCCAAATATTGGTTACGTCTACCTCAATAAAAGACTGCACATGAGCAGATTTTCTAACGCTCTCAACCATATGATGGGCGATCATTTTACCCATTCTGCTCATTTCGATGATCTGGTCCTCTCCTGAAGCTATCGGTGTATCTTCTTTGGCCATTGCTGGTTCGAGATCTTTAGTATCTATGGATTTACCTGGAGTTGTTGATTTCGATTGAGAAGCATGCTTTTTATCACGATTCTCAACATAAGAAAGTATATCATTCTTGGTTACCCTTCCGTCCTTGCCTGTTCCTTCAATACGCTCTAGTTCTTCTAAAGAAATCCCTTCCTCTTTGGCTATATTTCTGACAAGGGGAGAGTAAAATCTGTCTGAATCGGAAAAATCATCGGTTGTACTTGCTGAAGCTGTTGCTTTAGCTTTTTCAACACTTTCTTCTACTTCTTTCGCTACAGCAGGAGCTTCTTCATCAGATTCAACTGATTCCTCTTCCATCCCGGTATCCTCAACATCACCGTCAGTTTCTATAATCGCTATGGTCTGTCCAACTTTAACCACATCGTCCACCTCAAATAGTTTTTCAACAAGTTTTCCGTCTACTTCACTTGGCACTTCACTATCTACTTTATCGGTAGCGATCTCAAGAACAGGTTCATCCATTTCTATAGTATCTCCTACTTCCTTAAGCCAGCTGGTAATGGTTGCTTCTGCAACACTTTCACCCATTTTGGGCAATTTTAATTCAAATTTTGCCATATCTTTAAACGAGATGTGATTTTAGTTGTTTGAGTTGCGAATTTAATTAAAATAACCCTTATTGAGTATTAAAAAATCAATAAAACTGAATTTTACTGAATTTTCTATAGCAGCAACTCCTTTAAAAATTCCTGCTAAAATTACGATTTCATGAACGGAATAGAAAAATATTAGGCTATTTTTAAAAAAGAATAAAGCTGCTGAATCAACGAAACGGTCAGCTCTTCATCGAATTCTCAAAAGGGATTCTATTGGTGATACTTCTTCCCAGTGTTACCTCATCAGCATATTCAAGCTCATCTCCAACCGAGATTCCTCTGGCAATGGTCGAGGTCTTTATATCTAAACCTTCTAACTGTTTAAATATATAAAAATTCGTGGTATCACCTTCCAGAGTGCTGCTAAGCGCAAAAATTATCTCCTCGACTTTACCTTCCCTAACTTTATCAATCAAGGGTTTAATGCTTAATTGAGAAGGACCAACTCCATCCATTGGACTAATCTTGCCGCCTAATACGTGATAATGTCCACGATATTGTCCAGTATTCTCAATTGCCATAACATCCCTGATATCCTCAACCACACAGACGATTTCCGAAATCCTGGAGGGACTGGAACATATTTCACAAAGATCGGTATCACTGATATTAAAACAATTCTTACAAA
>CAYWAB010000152.1:0-6625 GCA_964456105.1 uncultured Christiangramia sp.
TCGTCGTCCACCAGGACGTGAGGCTTATCCGGGGGATGTATTCTTCCTTCACTCAAGACTACTTGAGCGTTCTGCAAAAGTGATCAATGACGATGATATTGCAAAACAAATGAACGACCTTCCTGATGTCCTTAAGGACAAGGTAAAAGGAGGCGGATCACTTACTGCCCTTCCAATCATCGAAACTCAGGCAGGTGACGTATCAGCATATATTCCAACCAACGTAATTTCCATTACAGATGGACAGATATTCTTAACTTCTGACTTGTTTAACTCAGGGGTTCGTCCTGCGATTGACGTGGGTATCTCTGTATCACGGGTTGGAGGTTCTGCTCAGATCAAGTCAATGAAAAAAGTTGCAGGTACATTGAAGCTTGACCAGGCTCAGTATCGTGAACTTGAAGCATTTGCCAAGTTTGGATCAGATCTTGACCCTGCTACTATGAACGTGATCGAAAAAGGTAAGCGAAACGTGGAGATCCTTAAACAGGGACAAAACGATCCTTATCCTGTAGAAAATCAAATTGCGATCATCTACGCGGGCTCCAAGAACCTTTTAAGGGATGTTCCAGTAGAGCAGGTTAGAGAATTTGAAAGAGATTACCTGGAATACCTTAATGCAAAGCATAGAGACGTTCTGGACACTCTTAAAGCTGGAAAACTGACTGATGAGGTAATTGATACCTTAACGCAGGTTGCTAAAGAACTTTCGTCTAAATACAAGAACTAATTTTCAAATTCAGAATTTATAATTTTGAATTTATAATTATAACAAATGGCAAACTTAAAAGAATTACGTAGCAGAATCAATTCAGTTTCCTCGACCATGCAGATCACCAGCGCCATGAAAATGGTATCGGCGGCAAAGTTGAGCAAGGCTCAGGATGCGATCACCTCAATGAGACCGTATGCTGAAAAGCTGACCCAATTGCTACAGGATTTAAGTGCTACTCTTGACGATGACTCGGGAAGCAAATATGCCGAAGAGCGTGAAGTAAAATAGGTATTGATAGTTGCTATTTCTTCGAACATAGGCTTGGCAGGTGCTTTTAATACCAATATTATCAAAAAGGTAAAAAGTAAGATCAGCGCAGATTACCAGGATAAGGATGTAGATATCTATACTCTTGGAAAGAAAGCTAACGTTATTCTTAAGAAGTCTTTTGATATCTATAAAAATAACAATGAGATCTTTGATGATCTTAGCTTTGAAAATGTGTCTGAAATTGCCGAAGAGTTGATGAGGTTGTTCATTGACGGAAAATACGATAAGATAGAGATCGTTTATAATCAGTTCAAGAATGCTGCAACTCAAATCGTAATGGATGAACAATTCCTTCCTATTGAGAAATTCGAAAGTGAGGGGAACAAACAGCTGGATTATATTTTTGAACCTTCGAAACTCGAAATCGTTAAAGATCTAATTCCTAAATCTCTTAAGATGCAGCTTTTTAAAGCACTTAGAGACTCTTTCGCGGCAGAACATGGTGCACGTATGACCGCAATGCATAAAGCCACAGATAACGCTAAGGAGCTTAGAGACGATCTTAAACTTTCATACAACAAAGCAAGACAAGCTTCTATTACCAACGAGATCCTAGAGATCGTTGGTGGTGCTGAAGCACTGAATGGATAAGATGTTGTCATCCCGAAATGAATTCAGTTTGACGAAATAAATTAAAAGCCCTCAGATTTGGGGGCTTTTTTGTTTGGTACGGCTTTTGTCTAAATATGAATAAGTAGTTAAATCAATCATTATGAAAAATGCATTATACCTAATAGTAGGATTATTCTTCACACTTTTTGCATCTTGTGGGAGCAACAATAATCTTCAGGAAAGGGCCCCTGCCCAATTCAATGATGTTTATTATACCAAGGATGCTAACGGCATGTCTCTTTATATTCCTGTTGCCGTTATTCAGGATGAAAGGGTATCCCTTGATGCGGTTTATTTTAGAGGATTAAAGTCGGTTTTAAAGAAGGATCCAGAACAGGCAAATCTTTATGTGGCAAATTTCCGCACAGGAACTGGGGATATGGTAATGCACAAAGATCCGAGAGAAGAATATGGAAATCAGGCTCCGCAACTGCCTGAAAAAAGTCCTGTTTCCATAGAGGATAATGAAGCCCTGCTTGTTTTTACCCAGGATGGTAAAACAAAATATTTCAAGTTAACTGGAATTGTAGAAAAGGAAAAGGAGTAGAACCTTTAATAATTCTGATTTATTCAGATATTTGTAATAAATCAATCAACTCCTGTTGAGTACTTTAAAAAGATTCTTTCAAGACACTCTTATTTACGGTTTTGCTACGGTATTTCCAAGGTTAATGAACTTTGTGCTTGTGCCATTGCATACTGAAATACTTCCGCGGGAGGAATATTCGGTAAATACCGTTTTTTATGTCTGGGCTGCATTCTTTAATGTTGTGCTTACTTACGGAATGGAAACCTCGTTTTTCAGATTCTTCAGCAGAGCCGAAGATAAGAGCAAAGTTTTTTCTACCGGATTTATCGCTCTTACGGTCACTACAGTCATTTTTGCTTTGTCCGTCTTCGTTTTTCAGGATACTTTCGTTAGGATCCTTGATCTGGATCCTTTCTATTTTCAGTTGTTATTTAGCATACTTGTATTGGATACCCTTGTGGTAATTCCATTTGCATATTTGAGAGCAACAGGACGGCCTATGAAATTTGCAGGCATTAAGATGCTAAATATTCTTATTTATGTAATTCTGAACTTCTATTTTCTTTGGTTTGTAAGGGAATATCCGGAGTATTCTCCATTATATGTAGCTAATAATTATTCCGCTAAGGACCTTGTAGGGTACATATTCATGGCGAATGTTGCTGCAAGTGGGATAACCTTTATTCTATTACTTCCATATTTTTTCCGAACTAAAATTCAATTTAGTTTCAAAATATTTGGTGAAATGTGGAAATACGGCTGGCCTATCATGGTAGCTGGAATAGCATTCGTTATTAATGAGAACCTAGATAAACTGCTTATCAAGGATATGATCTCTGAAGAAATTAACGGTGCTTACGCGGGTTGTTATAAACTTGCAGTATTCATGACCATTTTTGTTCAAGCTTTTAAAATGGGTGCCGAGCCCTTCTTTTTCAATCATTCCGATAAAGCCAATGCAAGGGAAACCTATGCAGAGATACTTAAGTTTTTTGTAATATCGGGGAGTCTCATTCTTTTGGTGCTAGTATGTTTCCTTGACTTTTTCAAAGAACTGGTGGTAAGGGATCCTGAATATTGGGTAGCCATAAGTATCGTTCCCATAGTCCTTCTTGCAAATCTTTTCCTTGGAATCTATCATAATTTGTCTGTATGGTATAAGCTTACCGACAAGACCAGGTCTGGAATGTATATTTCTTTATTTGGAGCAATCATTACAATAAGTCTTAACCTGGTCCTTATACCGATTTTGGGCTTTATTGCTGCGGCATGGGCAACTTTGGTGGCCTATGCAGCTATGATGATAGTTTCTTATTTTCTGGGAAGGAAATATTATCCGGTACCTTACAATATCAAAAAAATCAGCTTTTATTTGCTGGTTTCTGTTGGACTTTCAATACTTTCCTTTTTGTTTTTCAGAGAGAATTATTTAATAGGTACGGCAATGGTGCTGGCCTTTGTTATTCTGGTCTTTAGTACGGAACGCAAACAACTTTTTAAAATTTTAAACGCATGATTGTAAAGGTTATTAATAAATCGAAGCATTCACTACCAAATTATGAAACAGAAGCTTCTGCGGGGATGGATCTTCGTGCGAACATTGAGGAAGAGATCGTTTTAAAACCTCTTGATAGAGCTATCGTTAAGACAGGCTTATATATCGAACTTCCATTAGGATTCGAGGCTCAGGTGAGACCAAGAAGTGGCCTTGCCGCAAAGAAAGGAATAACCGTATTAAATTCGCCGGGGACCATCGATGCGGATTATCGCGGAGAAATAGGAGTGATCCTTGTAAATCTTTCGAATGAGGATTTCACCGTTCAGGATGGTGAAAGAGTAGCTCAGCTGGTTATCGCAAAACATGAACAGATCAAATGGGAGGAGACAGAAATACTTCAGGAATCCCAGAGAGGAGCCGGAGGATTTGGAAGTACAGGAAGTAATTAAAACAAATTAAAAAAATTGAAATGAAAATTATCGTACCTATGGCGGGTCGCGGTTCGCGGCTTCGTCCACATACTTTAACCGTTCCTAAACCGTTAATTCCTATAGCAGGAAAACCAATCGTTCATAGACTGGTAGAAGATATTGCTAAGGTCCTTGACGAAAAGATAGAGGAAGTAGCTTTTATTATTGGTGAGGATTTCGGGGAAAAGGTTGAAATGGACCTTATGAAAATAGCAAATAGCCTTGGAGCTAAAGGAACCATTTATTACCAGGACAAACCTTTAGGAACAGGACACGCTATTATGTGTGCCAAGGAATCTTTAACAGGACCGGCCGTTATAGCTTATGCTGACACCTTGTTCAAGGCGGATTTTAATCTCGATAAATCTGCAGATGCTGTGATGTGGGTTAAGAAAGTTCAAAACCCTTCCGCCTATGGTGTGGTAAAGCTGAACGACAATGGAGAGATAGTGGACCTGGTTGAAAAACCAGAGGAATTCGTTTCAGATCTTGCGGTCATTGGCATCTATTATTTCAAAGATGTTGAGGTGTTGAAGAATGAATTGCAGAATGTACTTGATGCCAAGTTAACAAGAGGGGGAGAGTACCAGATTAATGACGGCATTGAAGCAATGCGCAAGAATGGGCTAAGGTTTGTTCCAGGTAAAGTGGATGAATGGATGGATTGCGGTAATAAAAATGTAACCGTTGAAACTAACGGCAGAATGCTCGATTTCCTTCATAAGGATGGAGAAAAGCTTATCTCAGATACAGTAAAAATAAAAGACTCTGAAATAACCGAGCCTTGTTATATTGGGGAGAATGTAGAATTGATCAATGCAAAGATAGGCCCAAATGTTTCTATTGGAGATGGTACAAAAATTGAAAATTCTTCAATAAGCAACAGTTTGATCCAGACTGAAGCAGTAATAAAAAATGCAAAACTAGATAATGCGATGATCGGGAATCATGCTAAATTTGATGGTAATTTTACACAAATTAGCATTGGTGACTATTCTGTTCTGGAATAAATAAACTATGAGAAAGCTGGTTTTCATCCTTTTAATTAACCTGATTGGCCTTCCTGTCTTTTCGCAGGAAGTTAATCAGCCCTTTGAGGATGTTAATCAGGATGATCTGGGAAATGTCTCAGATGAATTTCAAGAATATTTTTTTGAAGCATTAAAACAAAAGGGTATTGAAAATTATGAGAAAGCTATCCTTTCTCTTGAAAAATGTATTCAGATAAGTCCGGATAATGCGGTAGTTTATTTCGAACTTGGGAAGAACTACAGAGAGTTGGAGCAATTTGATCTCGCAATCACTAGCCTGAATAAGGCTAATGCTCTCGCTCCGGAAAAGGAATCTATTCTGGTTTATTTGTTCGAAACCTATAACAGCACTCAGAATTACTCCGGGGCTATCCAGACCCTTAAAAAATTGATCTCAAAAGATGCTTCTTATGAGGAGGACCTGGCTAATCTTTATTTTTTGAATGGAGATTATGAACTCGCCCTTGAACTTTTGGATCAGCTCGATAGTAACCTTGGTGAAAGCACCTATAGAAATTCATTGAGACGACGTATCTATGCCATGACCAACAATACGGGCGCACAAATCGAGAATCTCCAGCAAAGTATCTCTGAAAATCCGGAGATGGAACAAAATTATCTCAATTTGATCTATATCTATAGTGAACAGGGAGAAGAGGAAGAAGCCTTTAAGGTCGCTAAAGAGCTTTTAGAGACAAATCCCGGCTCATCTCTAGCTCATCTGGCACTGTATAAGTTTTACCTGAATCAGGACAATACGGAGGCTGCAGTGGCCTCCATGAAGATCGTTTTTGAGAGTGAAGAGATCGATGCCGAATCAAAATTCAAAGTACTGAACGATTTTCTGAACTTTGTACAGGTAAATCCCGAATATGAAAACATTCTTATCGAGGTGGCAGGAAAACTTTCAGAACTGGAAGATGCCCCAAAACTGTACGAACAGCTCGGGCAATATTATATGAGAAAAAACAATCGGAAGGATGCTCTGACCTTTTTTGAGCTTGCCCTCCAGGAAAACCCGGGTAATTTCGAATTATTGAAGAACACACTCCTATTACAACTGGAATTCCAAAATTTTGAATCTGCTCGTGAATTGAGTGAAAATGCCCTGGAGATATTCCCGTCTCAACCACTTTTTTACTTATTTCAGGCGGTAGCACTAAATCAAATGATGGAGTTTAAAGAAGCAGAAAAAAGGCTTAAATATGGTCTTGATTATTTAATAGATGATCGTAGAATGGAAATGGATTTTTATTCTCAGCTCGCCATTAGCTATAATGGAATGAATAATGTAGAGAAAGCTGAAGAGTATAGAATAAAAGCAGAAAGATTAAAAAAAGAGATCAATTGATGTTAAAGAAGATAATTGCCCTGATATTTATTACCGGTTTTGTGGTTTCATGTGGAAGCAGAAGGTCTTCCCGTATCGTTACTAGGGAT
>CAYWAB010000153.1:0-6499 GCA_964456105.1 uncultured Christiangramia sp.
TAGGTATCGATTCCCTGGATGTCATGGTTCGGAAACTGAAAGAATTTCCCTGGCCACTATATAAAATAAAGTTAGGTACAGAGGATGATCTTGGGATCATAAAAGAGCTGCGTAAACACACTAACGCTGTCTTTAGAGTGGATGCGAATGCGGCATGGACGGCTGAGGAGACCTTGGAAAAAAGCAAGGAACTCAAGACACTCGGAGTCGAATTTATTGAACAGCCTCTCCATCCAGAGGATTGGGAAGGAATGAAATATCTTTATGATAGATCTGAATTACCTTTGATAGCTGACGAGAGTTGTATCAAAGAAAATGATGTGGAAAAATGTAAGGGATACTTTCATGGAATAAACATAAAACTGGCCAAATGCGGGGGCATAACCCCGGCTAAAAGAATGATAAAAAAGAGCCGGGAATTGGATATGAAAGTGATGATTGGTTGTATGACTGAATCGAGCATTGGAATTTCTGCCATCGCACATTTATCACCTTTACTGGATTTTGTGGATATGGATGGTCCACTGCTAATAATAAATGATATTGCTGAAGGAGTTAAGCTTAAAAAAGATGGTATCGAATTTCCTCTGCGAAATGGCACCGGAATAAAAATGTTGAAATAATTATATCATAATATGAACCTTAAAATTAGACTCAAATATTTTCTTTTGGCCTTGATAATGGTACTTGCTGCATGCCAGGAAGGTGAAAAAACCGAAGAAAATAGGGCGGAAGAATACATACTAAACATTAAAAAAGAATATGCCCCGGATAAACGTGTAGCTCTTTTTGATATCTCAACTGAAGAAAAGGAAGATTATATAATCCTCCGAGGAGAGACCAATATGCCCGGCGCAAAAGAAGCTTTATTGATAAAACTGGCTGCAGAAGCAATTCCTTTTGCCGACAGTATCGAAGTTTTGCCAGCTTCAGATCTTGACGGGAAAATATATGGTGTTATAGACGTTTCTGTGGCAAACCTTAGGGGAGAAGGCAAACATTCCGCAGAATTAGTAACACAGGCAACCCTAGGAACTCCCGTAAAGATTTGGAAAAGGACAGAGGAATGGTACTATATTCAAACCCCGGATGATTACCTTTCCTGGGTGGACCATGGAGGTATAACTCCTATGGACAGAGAGGAATTTAGGGAATGGAAATCCTCTGAGAAGATAATTTATAAGGATCCGTTCGGGCAATCTTACAGCGAAGCTTCGGTAGATTCAAAACCTGTTACAGACCTTGTTGTGGGGGCTATCCTGGAATTGGAGGCAGAGCAAGGTGATTTTTATAAAGTACGCTATCCAGATGGAAAAGCAGCTTTTATCGCTAAAGATGAAGCTTCCAGATATTCTGAATGGCTCAATAATCTGGAAAATGAGGAGGAGCAACTGGTAGCAACAGCTGAAAACTTAATGGGATTGCCTTATTTATGGGGAGGCACTTCTTCTAAAGGAGTGGATTGTAGTGGCTATACTAAAACCATCTATTTTATGAATGGAATGGTCATTCCTCGCGATGCCTCCCAGCAGGTAAGGGAAGGGAAATTAATCGATTCTACAGGAAATTTCGAGGATCTTCAAATAGGCGATCTTCTGTTCTTTGGAAAAAAGGCTACCGACTCAACTTCTGAAAAGGTCGTGCACGTTGGGATGTGGATAGGAGATAATGAATTTATTCATTCCTCAGGGGATGTGCACATTAGCAGTATGGATGAGGAGGCTGAAAATTATGATGAATTCAATAAAGGGAGGTACTTAAGGACCAAAAGATATCTTGACCAAAAATCAGAGGGATTAAAATATCTCAGGCAGAATAACATTTTCAAGTCAGAAGGTTCAGGTTCCTAAATTATCAATCAAATTTCCATCTAACAAAGGCTTCCATGGCTTCATAATTGGCAAGACCCAATTTATGATAGGCTTCTGCTGTTTCCTTGTTACGTTCCTGTGCTCTCTGCCAGAATTCACGCTCATCGTCACCAGGAAATACAGGACGGTCTTTTTGGGACTGGTGCTGAAAAATAGCAAGTTTTTTCTGTTCCACTTCCTGGGGTGAAAGAGGAACCGCCATTTCTATTTCGTGGATTGGAAATTCCTGCCATGCACCACGATACATCCATAACCAGCAATCCTTTGTCCATTTTTCGGTTTGCCGAAGGTCGGTCATGGCTCTTAAAATTATATCAAAGCAAACGATATGCGTACCGTGTGGATCTGAAAAATCACCAGCCGCAAATATCTGATGAGGTTTTATTTCCTGAAGCAATTTTTTGGTTAATTCTATGTCCTCGGCAACAGGCGGATTCTTAATGGTTTTTCCTTTTTCATAAAAAGGGAGTCCCATAAAATGAATGTTCTTTTCCTCCATCCCGGCGTATCTCGCAGCAGAAATCGCTTCAGATTTCCTGATGAATCCTTTTACATCCTGAATCTCTTTTAGATCGACCTCGTTGGGTTGTTTCTTATCAATGAAGGTCCTCATTTCCTCGTAGGTCTTTTCAAGATCTGAAGTATCCATTCCCATGCTCTTATTGAAATCCAGTGCAAACTCCACATATCTTAATACGTCGTGATCCCATACCGCGGTATTTCCAGATGTTTGATAAGCAACGTGGACCTCGTGTCCCTGTTCTATCAATCTTATAAAAGTCCCTCCCATGGAGATCACATCATCATCGGGATGTGGTGCAAAGACCAGGCAGCGTTTTTTTGCCGGCTCTTTTCTTTCAGGCCTTTGCGAATCATCTGCATTGGGTTTACCGCCCGGCCAACCCGTAATACTGTGTTGCATCTGGTTAAAGACCCTGATATTCATATCGTAGGCGGGTCCCTGTTCTGTTACCAGTTGGGCCATACCGTGATTATTATAATCCTCATCCATCAGTTTCAGGATAGGTTTGTCCACTTTTGCTGAAAGCCAGATAACCGCTTTTTTAATTAGGTCTTCATCCCAATGACAGTCCTTTACAAGCCAGGGGGTGTCGAATCGTGTAAGTTCTGAAGCAGCAGCCCTGTCCAGGATGAACTCTACATTCTCTGCATGTTGAAGATAGGTTGCTGGAACATTTCCTGAAATTTTTCCTTCAACAGCTTTTTTTACGATAGGTGCTTTTTTACTGCTCCAGGCCATAAGAATGATCTCCTTCGCTTTAAAAATCGTCCCAATACCCATGGTTATTGCTTTTGTAGGTACGTTCTCTTTACCTCCAAAATCACGAGAAGCATCACGCCTGGTAAGATCATCCAAAGTTACCAGTCTGGTACCAGAATTTGGAGCAGATCCGGGTTCATTAAATCCTATATGCCCGGTTCTCCCGATTCCCAGTATCTGGAGATCTAACCCTCCAAGCTCGTTGATTTTTTGCTCGTATTTAAAGCAATATTCCTGGATTTCTGATTTTGCAAGTGTTCCATCAGGGATATGGATATTCTCCTCCTTAATATCTACATGATCAAAAAGATGTTCATGCATATACCGTACATAGCTCTGAGAGGATTCCGGGTGCATTGGATAATATTCGTCAAGATTAAAAGTGATCACATTCTTAAAACTAAGACCATCTTCCTTATGCATTCGCACCAGTTCCTGATAAAGGAGAATCGGGGTAGACCCTGTTGCAAGACCAAGTACGGTAGGAAGATCTTTTGAAGAGTTTTTCTTAATAATCGCGCCGATATGGGCCGCGACTTTTTTTGAAGCTATCAGGTCATTTTCGAAAACCTTAACTGGTAATTTTTCATAGCGTGTCTCTTCAAGGAAATTTAATCTTTGCATGTTGGATATCTAAAAGTATGGTTAAGGCGAAACACTAATATAATTAAAAATCGTTGATTGAATTTATAAATCGGTTGTATTCAGAAGACTATCAAGTTAAAAATCTTGCTGAAAAATTCAGAAATTCTATATTTGTTAATCTTTTGCAAAAAAACCGACTTAACCATTCATGACCATTCAAAAGTTAGCCCCCCTCTTTTGCCTGTTTTTAACAGGTTTGATTTATTCCCAAAGCCAAGTAAAAGGTAAGCTCGAAGACCAGGAAGGGTCGCCGGTAGCTTTTGCCAATATCATTCTTCTGGATGCTGTGGATTCCACCAGTATTTATAAAGGAACAATATCAGAAGAGGACGGTAGTTTTATTATTGAGGAGGTAAAGGACGACAGGTATTTGCTTAAGGTCTCCTTTATTGGTTATAATGAGGAATTAAAAAGCATTGAGGTAAATGGGGATACCGAAATTGAAACCATAATTCTTTCTCCATCCAACGATGCACTGGATGAGGTAACCGTAAATGGAAGAAGGCCGAAAATTTCGAGACAGATAGACCGGATCGTTTTTGATGTTGAAAACTCCACACTATCTACAGGAAACACTTTTGATATATTGAAAAGAACTCCGGGGGTTATTGTAAGCCAGGGAGAATTACTGGTAAAGAATCGGCCGGTGTCGGTTTATATCAACGAGAGGAAAGTTTATCTTACCAGCAGCGAGCTACAGCAATTGCTGGAAGGCTTTTCGGGCAATAATGTAAAATCTGTAGAAGTGATCACCAATCCGCCTGCAAGGTATGATGCAGAAGGAGGAGCGATATTGAATATCAAAACCTCAAAGAATATTTCTATAGGCTATAAGGGAAGTCTCAATGCTAACCATGAGTTGGGAATACTCCCGAAGTATAATGCCGGAACAAGTCATTATTACAAAACCGATTGGTTGAATGTTTTCGCCAGTTATAACTATAACTACAGAAATATCTTCAAAAGGGATAAAAATGAAATAGAGTTTTTTGAACCTAATGGAGATACGGATTCTTTCTGGTTCAATGATTTTGAGAGAAATACAGATGACATATCACATTCCATTAATACGATACTTGATTTTAACCTGTCTGAAATAAGCACTTTGAGTATCAGTGCTAATATTCAGCTTACTCCAAAAACCGATTCGGAATTAAGAGGTCGCACAGAGATCTACGATGCCCAAAATGCCCTGGATTCACTTTTTACCACAAAAAGTAGTCTCGATAACGAATCAGAAAATATCCTTTTAAGCGCTTCCTATGACACCAAGCTTGGCGAGAACTCTAAACTGACCGCTATTGCCAATTATATATCTTATAGTAGTGATCAGGAACAAGATGTAATGACCAGGTATATTTCTCCTGGAGGTGACCTACTGAATAAAAATTCCTTTTTCACCATTGCCGATCAAAACAGCAACATTTATACAGGTCAGGTAGATATCAGCGCGCCTTTAGGTAGTCTAAACCTGGAAACAGGACTGAAATATTCCGGATTGAATACCAAAAGTGCACAGGACTTTTTCGACACTAATACCGGTTCTTTTCAATTTATCGGGGAGCTTTCAGACGGTCTTACCTATGATGAAAACATATACGCCGCCTACGCAAGTTTTTCAAAAGACTGGGATAACTTAAGTCTTAAAGCTGGACTAAGGGGAGAATATACAGACGTTTCCGGGAACTCAGCATCTTTTGGATTGGTAAATACCCAGGAATATTTTGAGCTTTTTCCAACCTTTTACTTCATGTATGCCGCCGGAGACGATCATTCTCTAGGCCTTGATTATAGCAGAAGAATCACCAGGCCTAGATTTCAAAGTCTGAACACCTACCGGTATTTTATAAATGAGAATAATTTTCAGGAAGGTAACCCTAATCTGAATCCTTCTATTACAAATAAGATCAATTTCAATTACACATTTAAGAATAAGCTCTCTTTCGATCTTTACTATGAGAAAGTAGATAATGCTATTGCCGTTTTACCGTTTCAGGACAATCAGGCACGCACACTTCGGTACCTGAACACCAATATGGTATATGACGAACAGATTAGCCTGGATGTAATGTATTACAGTTATTTGACCAACTGGTGGTATCTCTATGGTTATGGATCTGTTTATAAGTTGAAGAATGAATTCAAAGCAATAGAAAGTGGCGGCCAGTTAGTGAACAATGAGGTTACGAGTATATACTTGCAGGCCTACAATCAATTCACACTCTCCAAGGATGGTAGCTTGATTGGTGAATTAACGGGTTCCTATCTTCCGGATTTTATAACCGGATCCTATGATTATGAAGAGGCTCAGTATGAATTAAGTATCGGATTTAGAAAAACGCTGCTGGATTCCAGGCTGGTGGCAACCTTAAATGTCGATGATATCTTCAATTCCATGAACATTCCCGTGAGGTCCCAATACCTTAATCAAAACAACCTTTATTTTGGAATGCCTGAATCGCGCATGGTTCGTTTTGGTCTAACGTATAAGTTCGGAAACTTTAAGCTGAGTGATAATAGCCGGGCTATAGACGCAGATGAAAGTGAACGTCTGGAGGAACAGCCATTCGTAGAATAAAGCTTTAAAACTCAATTTTTAATCGAAACATTTTATTTAGTAATTTTGCCACCTGAAAAACAGAGGATTTTGGCAAAAATTGGAAATATAGATGTAGGAGACTTCCCGTTGCTTTTGGCACCG
>CAYWAB010000154.1:0-6480 GCA_964456105.1 uncultured Christiangramia sp.
ATAAAACGAAAGTAACTACCTATGGAGGCCGAAACGGTAAAACCAAAAGCGAGGATGGTATCCTCGAAATGGAATTAAGAAAGCCTAAAGGCCTGGGCGGAGAAGGTGGAAAATATTCCAATCCTGAACAGCTATTCGGAGCCGGATATTCCGCCTGTTATGGTAGTGCTTTAGAGCATGTGGCTGAAAAGCATAAAATTGATCTTGGGGATTACAGCGTTACGGCTACGGTAAAATTAGGGCTTACTGAGAAGGAGAATCTTCAATTATCAGTGATCCTTGATTCTTACATTCCAAATGTAGATGTGGAAACCGGTGAGATGCTTGTAAACGAAGCACACGAGATCTGTCCATATTCAAGGGCCACAAGAGATAATATAGATGTTACACTAAATTTGCTTTTGGACGAATAAGCAGTATCATTTATAAGTCATACTTAAGCCACGGGAATGGATATGTTCCTGTGGCTTTTTTAATGTCGAATTTAAGATTGATCGAATTCCTGTCTAAACGGGAGGATTACGCTAACTTCGTCCCAAATTAAGAGCATTCTTATAAAATCATTCTGTTCTCGGAACTTAATAGTGAATTGTTCTACGGGTGTCTCTAAATGGTTTACTGGTCTTTCCAGTACAAGGACATCGAATTTAGGATCTCGATATGCCTCCTCCTCCAGATTGATCCCCCAGGGATACATTTTGGAATTGAAAATAACCTTCCAGCTTTCTTCCATGGGGATGGTCCAGAGACTATATTTCCCGGCTTTTAGAAGACTGCCATCCACTAACAGATCTTTATTGGTTTCAAAGGTTGTAGCCTCATTGGCTCCTGTCCTCCATACTTTTCCATAAGGCACGATTCCTCCGAAAATTCTTCTATTCTTTTTATAGGGTCTGTTATAATAGACTTCGATACGAAGATCATCATTAGTATACACTACTGTTTCTTCAGGACTATGGGCCTTGGTATTATACCTTATGATGATCACGAATAATACAATGATCATCAGGATAGCTCCTAATATTTTAAAGATCCGTCTGGCAGTGGTGGTCATATAAGCTTTACCCTTTTTAAACAATTAATGACATTTTGCGCTGAATAAATTAAGTGCCCAGCAGGTATTAAAATACAGATTTTCAGAAGAATTTAAATTTTTTTTGAAATTTTTGCAACGCTGGTCTTTTTGACTCGTCTTTAAAGTGAACTAACCCATCAAAACAAAAATAGAATTGATACAGCATCAGCTAATAGAAGCTTGTAAACAGAACAGCAGGAGGGCCCAGCTCAAGCTGTACAACAAATATTGCGACGGGATGTATTACGTGGCCCTGCGATTCATGCAGGATTCGATGGAGAGGTGACCTTTGGAGCCTGGCTGAAAAAGATCGTCATCAATAAATGCCTGGATAAGCTCAAGGCGAAAAAAATGGAACTTGTTGCTATAAATGAACAGGTATTGGGCACTGTGGAAGAGGAAGAGAACTGGCAGGTGAATGATGGAGTGGGAATTGAGGATGTGAAAAGAGAAATTAACAATCTTCCTGAAAAATATAAATATCCTCTCATGCTTTACCTGATTGAAGGATATGACCATGAAGAGATCAGTGAGATACTGGATATAACAAAAGTGGCCTCCAGAACACTGGTTCACAGGGCTAAGAAAAAACTACAGGATGAACTTAAAACTTTGAGAAATGGGACAGGATATTAGAGAAATGTTTCGCAGTGAGGAACATGAAAATAAAGAAAAGCTTAGCAAAGGTCATCAGAAAAGATTTGAGGCCAGGCTGGATGAAGCCTTTCCGGAGGAAAAGAAGAAAAGCAATCAATTCTTCATCCTTAAGATCGCAGCTGTAGTGATTGTAGCTCTTGGAATTGGAGGATTCCTTTTCTTAAATAACGGGAATGAGTTACCGGTGACCAAGGATAATAATCAGGTAGCAGATACCCCGGTAAATCAAGAAGCTTCAGAAGAAACTACTAAAGAGTACAGGCTGAGCGATGTTTCTCCTGAATTCAAGAAAATCGAAGATTATTATATGGCGAGTATAAATATTCAGCTTGCAAAACTGGACATGACTCCTGCCAACAAAGAACTTATAGATGCATTTATGACAAAACTGGAAACTTTGGATAATGAATATAAGGCATTGAATGCCGAGATCCAGGAATCTGGTTTAAATGAGGAAACAGTTGAAGCGATGATCGCGAACTTACAGCTTAGACTGGATCTTCTTAAAAAGTTGAAAACTAAATTAAACGAACTTAAACAGTCAAAAGACAATAAATATGAAAACTATCAAGCTTAATTACCTAATGCTATCGCTGCTCTTCATCACGGCAGGGAGCTTTGCGCAGACCAAAAAACTGAGCAAGAACTATAAGACCGCTACAGATGTAAATGTAGCTATAGAGGCAAGGCATACCAATGTGATCATTGAAAACTGGGATAAGGCCGAGGTGGAAATTGAGGCATACCTGGAAACCGATTCGGCAACCAAAGAGGAAACTAAAAAGTTACTGGATGCCTGGAAGTTAGAAACCTCCTCTTCTAACGGAACGGTAAAAATTAAATCAAGTGGAGGGGGATCGTCCATGAACCTGGATTTCGATATGGCAGCTCTTGAGGGATCACTTTCTGAACTGCCGGCCTTGCTCGAGCCAATCATGACCGATCTGGTAGGACCGATTCTTTCCAGTATAGCTGATAATCCGCTGCCCCCCGAATTTACCGAGAATATGGGAGACTTCTATTTCTATTTCGATGCTTATTAGAAGTATGGCTATTATTAGCTGGAAAAATGGGAGGCCAATTTTGAGAAGAAATTCGGAAAGGAGTTCGAGGTGAAAATGGAGAAATGGGCAGAACAAATGGAAAAGAATTCCGAGAAATTCGAGAAGGAGTATGAACTAAAAATGGAAGCCTGGGGTAAAGACTTTGAAAAGGATATGGAAGCCTGGGGGGAACAGTTCGGTAAAAAAATGGAAGCCTGGGGCGAGGAATTTGGTAAACGAATCGAAGCTGAAATGGAAGGTAAGGATAGTCGTGTCATTATCCTTGAAGACGGAAGCAAAGTCAAATCCAAAAAGATTATTAAGATCAAAGTTCCAAAAGATGCTAAATTGAACCTGAACGTACGGCACGGGGAACTTAAACTTGGAAGTACTGTTAAAAATATGAAGGCCGACTTGTCTCATAGTCGGCTTTCAGCCAACAGGATTGCCGGGAAGGATACTAATATTAAAGTAGCCTATTCTCCTGTAAAAGTGAATTTCTGGGAATATGGGGTTCTTTCTACCGATTTTGTTAAGAATTGTAATATAGATAAAGTAGTGAGTATAAAACTGGACTCGAATTCCAGTGATATCATGATCAAAGAACTTCAGAAAACAGGGGTATTAAGCGGATCTTTTGGAAAACTTGAAATAGAGAACCTTGCTGCAGGATTTGAAACTTTGAACATCAGCCTCGAGAATTCAGATCTTGAACTTACCGTTCCTGATAATGCTTTCAATTTCACTTTTAATGGAATAAAAAGCGATATCAGATATCCTAATAAATTTATGGTCAAGACCACAAAGTCTTACGACAATGTGATCCATAATGGATATAATAAGTCTAAAGATGGGAATGGAACCATTACGATAAAAGCTAATTTCAGCGATGTTTTGATAAATTAAAACATAGCGATTACATTTGGCGCTACAAAGCCAGATGATATGCCAAGTTTTTCCGAATTTTTAAAAAACCTTACTTCAGGCTTCACCCCGGTAATAGGAGGAGACCTGAAAAAGGAAGACTTTGTACCCATAGATCTGTCAGAAAATAACCCTGAATTATTAAAACTTGAGGTAGCTTCTTCGGAAGCATTTTCTGTTTTTGTTAATGAATATTTGAAGAACAGAAGAGCGAAAGCTGCATATGGAGGTTATGACGAGCTAAGGACACTTTACAACAGGAGTCAGCTTTTTAATAATTTGGAAGCGAACAGGAACATCCATATAGGCCTGGATATCTGGGTGCCTGCGTATTCTGAGATCCTTAGTCCGCTGGATGGAAAGATCCATAGTTTCAAGGACAACGATAATTTTGGGGATTACGGCCCTACCATAATTCTTGAGCATGAGGTCACAGGCAGAAAGTTCTATACCCTTTATGGCCATCTTACCAGAAAATCACTGAAAGACCTGGAAACAGGGAGGGAAATTAAGGCAGGAGAAAGAATCGCTTACCTGGGAGATTTTGATGAGAATGGGGATTACGCGCCGCATTTACATTTCCAGGTTATAGAGGATCTGCACGGAAAATGGGGTGATTATCCCGGTGTGGTAAAAAAAGAGGACCGGGAATATTATTTAAAAAATTGTCCCGATCCCAATTTGATCCTTAAGATCTAATTCTTCAGCCTTTTACTTTTTCCTGACAAAATAGGCAACTGC
Organism: uncultured Christiangramia sp.; assembly: GCA_964456105.1. GTDB lineage: Bacteria > Bacteroidota > Bacteroidia > Flavobacteriales > Flavobacteriaceae > Christiangramia. The sequence goes on from CAYWAB010000154.1 coordinate 4,441, forward strand.
TGCTGAGGTAACGATACCAACAGTTAAGGAAAAGAAGAATGACTGGACTATATAGGAATTAAGATTGTATAGTGCTTCTACATCTTCTCTTTTGTTTCCCTGCTCAAGCGAAAAAGCTATGGCGTTTTCAAAATAATCCGGTGTAATGAATTCATGAGTAATATACTGCGCCAGTGGAGAGAGGACGGCGACTACGATACTTATTATTATCCCGCTTATGAAACCCTGGGACCAGTTCATTTTGCCATTATAAAAATTCTTCCGCTTATCCAGTAAAGCGATTATATATAGACCTACAGCAACAAGTCCGAAAATATTGGTGTAAAGCGCATGCTGGGCTATATTTTCATCATGCCACCCAAGAGCCTTTTCGAGATACATCCACGCAAGGGATAAAATTGTAAAGATTAAACCCCATTTTATCTCGATAGCGAATTTTTTCATTTTTAGAATAGATTGGTTAGGATTTTAAAAATAGTAAAATTCTGTTCAAATACGAGAAAACATAAAACTGCCTTAAAGGAAATTCCTCCTTAAAGACAGTTTTATAAAAATGATGATAATAAATTTCTAAGCGTCCTGGTTCAACCTTTTAGTGGCAAAGTATCCTGCAAACAGGCCAAGTCCCGCTAATAGGAATATAGTGCCCGGATAAGCAACGTCTTCCTGTACGCCCATATTCTCGCTAAGAATGTTCGCCACAAAGATACCTATTCCAATACCTACCATTAGCAAAGCAAGGTTGATCACAATCACTTTCCATATTGGGGTTACACTCTTCTTATTGCTGTAAAAGATACTTGCGTCGGCTCCTTTTTCGATAAGTGCAAGCCTTTCACGATTTCTTGCTGAAATGTATAGGTAATACATTCCAAAGATGACACCGAAAATGATTGGCATAATAATAACTTCTGATCCCATAGTTTCTAGGTTTTAAATGAAAATAATTTGTTCGTTTGGTATTATGACGGCAGGAATTCGAAGCCGGTTACAAAAAATCGTAAATTTATTTTTAAATCTTATGTAACCGATGTGTAAAAGGCGTCGTCTTATGTAATAATGACCAACAACACTGACCAATATCTGATCGATAAGATCCTTGACGGAGACGTATCTTCCTTTGGGGAGCTGGTAGATCGTTATCAGAACTTTGTGTTCACCGTAGCGATTAGAATGCTAAAAATAAGGGAAGAGGCAGAGGAGGTTGCACAGGATAGTTTTATAAAAGCCTTTGAATCGCTTGGCAGTTTTAGGGGCGAAGCTAAATTTTCTACCTGGCTTTACAGGATCGTTTATCATAAGTCCCTGGACCGGATAAAAAAGAATAATAGACAAAGAACCTACGAGATCATAGAAGAGATCACAGATGATAGCCTGGACCATATTGAGAACGGACTCGAGTTCATGCTGAATGAAGAAAGGGCAAATATTATTAAGAAAGCGATCGCGCAATTACCCGAGGATGATGCAGCGATAATTAGTATGTATTATTTCGAAGAACAATCGGTTAAGGAAATTGCTGTAATTACAGATCTTACTGAAGACAATATCAAAATAAAATTATACCGTAGCCGGAAAAAACTTTTTGCGTTATTAGAAAGCTACATCGAACCAGAAATACAGAATGAAAATGGAAAAGCAATATAATAGGGAAGAAGAGCTTGTTAAAAAGTTGCTGAATGAGGCCGGAGCAGAGAAACCATCTGCTGATTTTAAAAGCAGGATCATGCTAGCAGTGGAAGCTAAAAAGCCAATAAAAGCCTATCAGCCACTAATACCCATTTTCATATGGTATATTTTAGGTGGTATAATGATATCTTCTGTGGCAGGTTTGTATTTTATATATGCCGATATGTCTTTTACCTGGAATATAGATCTTCAGATTCCCAAGTTTCCGGATGTTCCAAGGATCGATCTTTCCAGGACTATGCAATTGGCTATTGCGTTTATTGCTTTGTTCCTCCTCGAAGTCCCCTTTCTTAAAAGGTTTGTGGACAGGCAGTATGGTGTTTAGGAATTTGAATTAAGGGCTCATCCTTC
>CAYWAB010000155.1:0-6432 GCA_964456105.1 uncultured Christiangramia sp.
AGACATATTCTAAAAAGAATAGGTGATAATATCCCTGTGATTGGATTAACCGCTACTGCCACTCCCAAAGTTCAGGAAGATATCCTGAAAAATTTGGGGATTACTGATGCAAAGACCTTTAAGGCTAGTTTCAACAGGCCTAACTTATATTATGAAGTCCGGCCTAAGACCAAAAATGTGGATGCCGATATTATTCGCTTCGTAAAACAAAACACCGGAAAATCGGGAATCATCTATTGTTTAAGTCGGAAGAAGGTTGAAGAGCTCGCTCAGACATTACAGGTGAACGGAATTAAGGCTGTTCCTTATCATGCAGGTCTGGATGCCAAGACCCGCTCCAAACACCAGGACATGTTCCTTATGGAGGACATAGATGTGGTAGTTGCCACAATCGCCTTTGGAATGGGAATAGATAAACCGGATGTGCGTTTTGTGATACATCATGATATCCCTAAAAGTATAGAGAGTTATTATCAGGAAACCGGTCGTGCAGGTAGAGATGGGGGAGAAGGCCACTGTCTTGCCTTTTATTCTTATAAGGATATTGAAAAGCTTGAAAAGTTCATGAGCGGCAAGCCGGTTGCTGAACAGGAAATCGGTCATGCCTTATTACAGGAAGTAGTTGCGTACGCCGAGAGCTCCGTTTCAAGGCGTAAGTTCATTCTTCATTACTTCGGTGAGGAATTCGACGACAAGACCGGAGAAGGTGCGAGCATGGACGATAATGTTCGTTTTCCTAAAAAGAAGCATGAGGCCAAAGAGGATCTTGAATTGCTGCTGAAAACAGTAAAAGAAACCAACGAACTTTATAAATCAAAAGAAATAGTTAAAACACTAGTTGGAAAATCTAATGCCGTAATCCTTTCTCATAAAACGGATGAACATCCGCTTTTCGGAAAAGGAAGCTATCAGGATAGTAATTACTGGATGGCGCTGACCCGGCAAGCGCTGGTGGAAGGATTTCTTCGTAAGGATATAGAAACCTATGGAGTGGTCAAATTAACAGAAAAAGGCAGGGAATACCTTAAGAAGCCTGTTTCTTTCATGATGACCGAGGATCATATCTACGATGAAACTACCGAAAGTGTTACTGCCGCCAAGAAAGGAACTTTTTCGGTAGATGATCAGCTGGTTAAGATGTTGAAGGATCTTAGGAAGAAGGTGGCCAAGAAAAAGGATCTTCCTCCATTCGTTATCTTTCAGGATCCCTCTCTTGAGGATATGGCTTTGAAGTATCCAGTGACCATTGAGGAACTAAGTAATATACACGGCGTTGGTGAAGGAAAGGCTAAGAAATACGGGCAAGAATTCGTGGACCTTATCTCGAGATATGTGGAAGAGAACGATATCTCAAGACCTGATGATTTCGTGGTCAAGTCGACTGGGGCTAACAGTGCCTTAAAGTTGTATATTATTCAAAATGTAGACAGAAAGCTGCCACTTCCGGATATCGCTTCTGCCAAGGGAATGGAAATGTCAGATTTCATAAAGGAAATGGAAGCGATCGTTTACAGTGGTACAAAACTGAATATCGATTACTGGCTGGATGAGATCCTCGACGAAGATCAGCAGGAAGAGATACACGAATATTTCCTGGAAGCTGAAACAGATAAGATAGATGAAGCCATGGAGGAATTTGAAGGTGATTATGACGATGAAGAACTAAGGCTTTATCGAATCAAGTTTATAAGTGAAGTCGCTAATTAAAAATTCAGACCTAAACTAAGCCCGCGAATCGCGGGTTTTTATTTTCCACCAACCGATTGAAGATCGAGTATACAGGCATCGTCCAAAGAGGGAATGCTATTTCCGTCAATAACATCCAGAACTCCTCCTCCAAATTCAATCGAAGCTCTCATTAGGCATCCATCCACATCGCAATGGCCGCCTCTTCTTTCTCCGTTAACAGTAGTAAATTCTTCATGTTCAGTGACCGGTTCTATCCCCAGATTAACTAGGCCGAAAAGATGGCCAAATTCGTGATTTAGAACGGCTGCCTCCATTACGGCACGATCTGGAGCTCCCGGTTTCGCAGCGAAATCCTTTATAGTTTTCTCATAGATCACTAAAGAGGTATTCCTGAATGCTGATCCTAACGTCACCTTAGAATTAGTATCTGATTCATTTTTCCCATCAGCAAAATAGATCCAGACTGCTATTTCATCTCCCTGGTTGTAAGCCGTTCTTTCCTCCTTTTCGATCTCCGCTATCTCTTCGATAGAAAAAGGCGCTTTTCCGGAAGAGCTAACAGGGACATATTCTACGACAATTCCATCTGGTTTATAAACACGATCCTTCAGAAAATTAACTAAAATGGCTACAGCTTCCTCAGTGGGCTTATAGTCCTGTACATACATGATCTGGAGATATAAGGAAGTGTATTTTACATCGCTAAGAAGATCTTCGGCCGAAGAACCCGTAAGTTTAAGATTTGGATTTTCAGGTCTTGGCGCCGGTTCTTTGGTACATGAGATTACAAATAGTAATCCTAATATAAATAGGAGCCGATTTAGTTTTGTCATTGGGGTAACTGGTTCTTTGGGTTTCGACAAAAATAGGAATTTTATGCAAATTACTCCTTTTTTAGGATAGCCAGGAAATCAAAATGCTCACCTTTTTCGGCAATTTCCATATTGAATCCATTTTTTTTAGCATAAAAGCCTAATAATTCCTCGTCTATATATAACCAGTCAAACCAATCAGATGTCTCCTTTTTATAGGTGAGCCGGTATTCCAATTCACCATAATAAGGAGTTTCATTATCATAATCTTCTTCATTTAAATAGATAAGATCTGAGGAGTCCATGAGTATCTGTCCACCCGGCTTGAGCAGGGATGCCGCATGATCGAAGAATTTCTCCATATTGGCAAGTTTGCCAATTATCCCGCTGCCATTCATCAGCATAAGTATGGTGTCGAACTTCTTATCCTTTAATGCAAAGAAATCCCGGGAGTCAGCGTTTTGAACTCCTCTTCTTCTGGCGATTTCTATAGCAAGGATGGAAGTATCGATGGCTTCAACCTGAAGGTCTTTTTGTTCTTGCAGATATAGGCTATGGCTTCCTGCTCCACAACCAACATCTAGAACCTTTCCTTTACACAGATTTAAAGCCTCCTGTTCAATTTTCGGCATTTCCTCAAAGTCCCTGAACAGGTATTTTACCGGAATAACATCGTCCTCGAAATCTGGAGAATGCACTATGATGTCTGTCTCATCTTTATTCTCATAAAAAGCTTTAATGGCTTTGCCGAATATATCCTTATTTTTGTCCAATGGAAGAGATTCTGAAAAATTTGGTTGATAGGGCCAAAGATAAGAAGAAGGAAAATAAGAAGTTCTTTTCACGCCTGAAGAAAAGACCCCCAAAGGATCTGGACTCGCTGATGATGGAAATACATGAAGAAGAATTTTCCAGGACCGATTGCCTCGAATGTGCCAACTGTTGTAAAACTACAGGGCCATTATTCACTCAAAAAGATATAGAAAGGATCGGGAAACATTTTAAAATGAAACCCGGTGAATTTATCGATACCTACTTAAGGATAGATGAGGATAGGGATTATGTATTACAATCGGTTCCATGTCCTTTCCTAGGAATTGATAATTACTGCTCAATCTATGATATCCGGCCCAAGGCCTGCAAGGAATTTCCACATACAGACAGAAAGGATTTTCATAAGATATCCAATATCACTATCAAGAATACTGCGGTTTGTCCGGCGGCATTCAATATTGTTGAAGAAATGAAAAGAAGGATTAAGATCTAAATTAGAATTAAGGGTATAGGAGGTACTTTTTTCGTTTTGACTTATATTCTTCCAGTCCTTTTTGCCAGGAATCCTTGATCTCTTTTTCTGAAATACCATTTTCAATTTGCTTCTGAAGTTTCTCAGTGCCCGCAAGTTTTGTAAAAAAGGAATTGAAAAATTCAGATCTATCGGCAGTGTTCTTATAGGCTTCAATTAGCCAGGTTAAATTCAAATTTTTCAAAACTACATGGCTTGAAAGATCCCGACCATAACAGGTTTTCCCTTCATGTTTAGGAAATTTAGCACCCTCCATCGATCTTGGAGTATACTGATAAGGAAAATGATCTTTACTGAGAAAGGGTGAGCCGAAAATCTGGAATTGCTTATTGGTTCCTCTGCCTGCATTCACATTGGTACCCTCAAAAAAGCAAAGACTTGGATAAAGATTTATCGATTTGTCATTAGGTAAATTTGGAGATGGTTTTACCGGCAGCGAATATTCCATGGAATGGTCATAGTTCTCAAGTGAAATTATTTCCAGGTTACACCTTAATCCATTCTTAAGCCAGTTTTCTCCATTGATCATTTTCGCGTATTCACCCATGGTCATTCCATGAACTACCGGAACGGGATGCATTCCCACAAAACTTGAATGTTCGGGATCTAATACGGGCCCATCAATATAATGTCCGTTAGGATTTGGTCTGTCCAGAATTAATAATGGAATATTATTCTCGGCACAGGCTTCCATGATATAATGTAGGGTAGAGATATAGGTGTAGAACCGTGCTCCCACGTCCTGGATATCGAAGATCATCATTTCCAAGCCTTTTAGCTGCTCTGCAGTTGGCTTTTTATTGTCTCCGTAAAGCGAGATCACTGGTAATCCTGTTTTGGAATCGATACCGTTTTTTACATATTCCCCGGCATCAGCCGTTCCTCGAAATCCGTGTTCCGGAGCGAATACTTTTTTTATTTTGAACCCTGAGGATAGTAATGAATCAACTAAATGAGTGTAATTACCTGACTTTTCCTGTATCAGGGAAGTCTGATTCCCAACAATTCCGATATGCTTATTTTCCAGTAACGGAAAGTATTTTGAGGTCTGATTAGCTCCGGTTACAATCGGTCTGTAAATACTATCCTTATCTTTAATTATTTCAGTGTCGTAGTTTTCGGAATTATCCTTTTTATTGGTGTTTCCACAGGAAAGAATTCCTAAAAGAAAGAATAAAAATGTACTTTTGACCAATCTTTTAAACATAGAAGTTTGAATTTCGAATACTTCGTTGTAAGGCGCTTAATCAGCACCAAAAAATATAAAAGTAGCATATCTGCTCCTATAATAAAAATAGCTATAACCGCTATAGCGATAGGAGTGGTGATGATGCTGGTTTCCTTCGCGACAGGTTTGGGATTGCAGGAAAAGATAAGGGACAAGATATCAGCGTTTAATGGTCATATTAATATCTCCAGTTACGATAATAATAGCTCCAAGGTATCCCTTATTCCAATTTCTAAAGATCAGGATTTTTATCCTCGATTCACTTCGGTTGAAGGTATTTCTCATATTCAGGCAGTGGCTACAAAATTTGCTGTTATCCGTACAGAATCAGATTTTGAAGGCATAATCGTTAAAGGCGTTGGTGAGGATTACAATTGGGATTATTTCAAAGATTTCTTGATAAAAGGTAAACTTCCAGATTATGAATCTTCACTGAATGATGAGGTTTTGATCTCGAACTATCTATCGAATAGGTTAGGGCTGGAGGTAGGAGATAGGGTTAATACCTTTTTTCTTCGTGAGGATAGTGAAAGACCTGTGCAGAGAGGTTTTGTCATTACAGGTATTTATGATTCCGGATTTCAGGAATTTGATGAGCTTTATATGATAGCTGATATCAGGCATATTCAGCGAATTAATGACTGGGAAGAAGACCAGGTAGGTAACTTTGAGGTTTTTGTAGAGAATTTTGATGAGCTGGACCAAAAAGGGAATGAAGTATATGAAAATACCGGGTCTTTCCTGGATACCCAAACCATAAAACAGAAATATTATTCAATTTTCGAATGGCTTTCCTTATTCGATTTCAATATTGCCTTGATCCTGGGGATCATGATCCTGGTTGCAGGAATTAATATGATCACTGCACTGCTTGTTCTTATTTTAGAACGTACACAGATGATCGGTATTCTAAAGGCTCTTGGTGCAGAGGACTGGAGTATCAGGAAGATATTTCTATTTAACGCCGGGTACCTAATAATACTCGGCCTCTTTTGGGGGAATCTTCTGGGTATTGGATTATTGGCCATTCAAAAATATTTTAACCTTGTTCCCTTAGATCCAAGAACTTATTATGTTACAGAGGTTCCTATTTATTTTAGCTGGGATTATATTCTGGCAGTTAATCTTGGAACACTCTTGTTATGTATGCTAATGCTTCTTATTCCATCGGTGATCATCTCCAAAATATCACCGGTTAGAGCTATCAAATTTGAATGAACATATTTTATTTCAGTAGCCTTTAGTTGGATTAAGGCTAAATGATTTTTTACCTTTGCAGCCTCTAAAAAAAGATAATGAACTACGCTGAAAATATATTAGGCACGATCGGAAACACTCCTTTGGTGAAAATAAACAAGATTGTTGAAGAGATCGATGCCTTGGTTCTTGCCAAATAT
>CAYWAB010000156.1:0-2298 GCA_964456105.1 uncultured Christiangramia sp.
CAAAAAATTTTATTATTCCTTACTGTTCCGGGGATGAGCCTTCTGGTGAATTTTGCTCAATTCGGCAATGCTGTTGTGAGTGTAGACTTGGGTCGCTGCTAGACTCGAATGACCCAATAATTCTTTTACCGCATTTAGATTAGCTCCCTGGTTCAGTAAATGAGTGGCAAATGAATGTCGCAAGATATGCGGACTCTTTTTTAGTTTGCCAGACACTTCACTAAAATAATTATTTATAAGTCGATAAACAAAACTTTCGTACAATTTATCTCCCCCGGAATTGATAAAAAGATAGTCATTCTTTGAAGCGCCGGGAACAGCCCCCCTTTCAGTGATATACCTCTTCCCAATGCGCAGCACGGAAGCTATTAAAGGAATGTATCGCTCTTTGTTTCTCTTACCTAATACCTTTAACACACTTCCATCCAGATCAAGATCCTTCAATTTAATTTCAATGAGCTCTATTCGCCTTATACCTGTCGAGTAAAACAATTCAACAATGAACCGGTCTCTTAGTCCATCGAAATTGGAATCATCTATATTTTCCAGAACCTGAATAATTTCTTTTTCTGAAAAAGGCACCTGCACCTTTTTGGATGTCTTTAAGGCTCGATGCTTATTTAACGGGGAAAACTCAATCTCACCTATTTTAAGAAGAAAACGGTCATATGCCTTTAAAGAAGACGTTTTACGGTTGATACTTCTATTGGAAATTCCGGATTCGGAAAGATTAACGATCCAGCTTCTGATCTGGGAATAATTCACAGAATTAATATCCTCCTGATCAAAATTTTTATTTATAAAGCTAGAAAAGGATTCGAGGTCGGCCCTATAGGCAGTTATTGTATGAACGGAATAATTTTTCTCGTATTGAAGGTAGTCGTAAAAGGGAGAAAATGGCATAAAAAAACTGTTGACAATCAAAGTTAACAAACTTTAAATTATCAACAGTTTATATTGTATTTACATTTTACAATTACAAGAAAGGATACTAGATATCTTCCTGATCTCTTAAATGCTGAATGTATTCTGCTTTTTGGATCTGTGCTCTTCTTTCAACAGAAGGCTTTGTAAAATGCTGACGATCTCTTAGCTGACGCATAGTTCCGGTCTTATCGAACTTTCGCTTGAAACGCTTAAGAGCTCTATCTATATTTTCTCCGTCTTTAACTGGTATAATTAACATAGGTTCATCACCTCCTCTCATTTAGAATCGGCTGCAAAGATAAATCAATTATAATATCTAACAATATTTATTTCAATTATTTAATGCAATACCAATAAACGACCTATAAGTATTTTATCTATTTTAAAGGTCTAATTTCACTTCACATGATAAAATTAAAAATTTGTTTGTTGCTTATCCTATTCATTTATTATCCGGCACTGGCGTTTCAAAATTTGGACGAGGTAGAAATTGAGGCCGTTCCTATTACCAAAAATGTTTATATGCTTACCGGTGCAGGAGGCAATATAGGGGTCCTCACGGGAGTAGATGGCATATTCATGATAGATGACCAATTCTCCCAGCTTTCACCTAAAATAATGGATAAACTTAAAAGTCTAAGTAACCAGCCAGTGAGGTTCCTTATTAATTCTCATCACCATGGAGACCACACCGGTGGTAATCCAAATTTTCAAGAAAAAGGAGCCTTGATCTTTGCCCACGAAAATGTACGTAAACGTCTTAAGGAAAATGGATCTGACGGCCTCCCGGTAGTAACCTTTGATCAAACAATGAATTTATATATTAACGGAAATGATATTATAGCTGCTCACGTACATAATGCACACACAGATGGAGATGTCCTCATATATCTTCCGCAAAGCAATGTGCTACACACCGGCGATACTTTTTTCAATGGCAGGTTCCCTTATATAGATCTTAGCAGCGGAGGAAGCGCAGAAGGAGATATCAACGCGGCCAGAATAGGTCTTTCAATGATCAACAGGAATACCAAAATAATACCAGGACATGGGAAAGTCGCCAGTTATACTGAATATGAGAACTATTTAAGGATGCTTGAGGGTATTAGAGATAATACATTAAAAGCTATTGCCGCAGGCAAGAGCAAGGAAGAAATAATAAATGATGAGAACATCACTGCAGACTTCTACATTGATGAAGAAATGAAAGATTCCTTTATCTCTGGTCCAAAAATCAGAGAAACCTTTTATATCAGTTTAAAAGCAAAAGCCCGGGATTAACTCCCGAGCTTTAAGTAATAAATTTCAGTCAAACTTTATTTCGCTGCCGGTTTATATTCTTTTTTATCAATCACCATTTTGGCGATAATT
>CAYWAB010000156.1:2398-6365 GCA_964456105.1 uncultured Christiangramia sp.
TTATTTCGCTGCCGGTTTATATTCTTTTTTATCAATCACCATTTTGGCGATAATTTCTTTCAAAATTTCAGAAGTTCCACCACCAATAGGTCCAAGTCTGCTATCCCTAAACATTCTTGCCATAGGATAATCTTCCATATAACCATATCCTCCCAACATTTGCAGACACTTGTAAATAACCTCATCCGCTATCTTAGTAGAAAGTAATTTAGACATACTGGCTTCTTTAACCACATATTCCCCGTCATTCAACCGCTGAGAAACCCCATAATTAAATTCTTTCATCATTTCGATCTCGCTGGCCATTTCTGCCACCGAATGTCTTAATGCCTGAAATTTATCCAGGGTTTTTCCGAAGGCTTCTCTTTCCTTCATATAACCCAAAGCATAATCCAAAGCAAATTCTGCCCTGGCATGTGCATTAACTCCCATGATCAGCCTTTCCAAAGCAAAGTGCTGCATGATATAACTGAATCCTTTTCCTTCTTCTCCCAAAAGATTCTCTTCCGGAATTTCGACATTATCAAAGGCAAGCTCTGCGGTATCTGAAGCTCTCCAACCCAATTTATTGAGTTTTGTAGCAGAAATACCATCAAACTTTTTATCTACAAGGAGAATGCTCATTCCCTTATTACCCTTTTCAGGATCCGTTTTTGCGGCCACTATATAGAAATCTGCATATACCCCATTTGTAATAAAGGTTTTGGAACCATTAAGAATATATTTATCCCCTTTCTTTATCGCAGTGCTTCTCATCCCTGCAACATCCGAACCTCCAAAGGGTTCTGAAATACAAAGACATCCGATCTTTTCACCTTCGATTGCTGCTGTAAGATATTTCTCTTTTAACTCATGACTGGCTTCTTTATCAAGGTGAGTCATGGCAAGGTAAGCATGAGCCCACATTGCGGCAGCGAAGCCACCTGAATTTATCTTTTGTAATTCTTCAAGAAAAATGACTGTATAAAAAAGATCAAGTCCCATCCCCCCGTACTCTTCTGGTTGATTGAGACCGAAATAACCCATTTCTCCGAATTTCTTCCAGATAAAACGTTCAATTGTCCCCGTCTCCTCCCATTTTTCAATATGAGGAACTACTTCCTTCTGAAGGAATTCCTGAAAGCTTTTCCTAAATAACTCATGCTCCTCTGTAAAATATCTGCTACCCATTCTTATATTCTTTAAACTCTTTTTAAAACAATCTTTTAAATTGAATTATTCTTATTTTTTAAAGCAATTTTTATATAAAATTACTCGATGGTCAAATATAATTTAATTCTATCGATTTTATCCGAAGGAAATCCATTGATTTTTGATAATTCATCAAAACCTGAAATACCTTCGCGAAGTTTTCTAAAACTCACGATTTTACCCGCTAATTCATAAGAAAAGTAAGGTATTTCGGTTAACTCTTCCTGGCTTAATAAATTGATATTTCTTATGGTAGCATCAGGCTCAGGAACCACCTCGAAACTTTTGGATATTTCCGTTATTACTTCAGGTTTTAAACCATAGACATCCTTTAGCTGAATAAGACTTCTAAAACCTTTGATACTATTACGATACTTCACGATCCTGGAGGAAAGTACCTCCCCTATCCCATTTATCTGCATCAGGTCTTCTGCCGTCGCATTATTAAGATCTGAAACTTTTATTTTTTTAACCTCCTTGGAAGGGGAAAATCGAATGGATTTATCCAATGTTGGAAAATTCTCGTTTCTGATCCAATCTGGAAATTTAAAGTATAGGCTAATAGCCTTTAATAAGGAATCTGAAACACCGGTTACCTTTTGAAAATCCTCTTTAGAGTTTATCCATTTATTGGCCTTTCGATAATTCAGAAGCCTGTCAATCTCCTCTAAACTCATACCCAATTGATATCCTTTAAAATCTGTTATGTAATTAGGGTTAAAAGGATATATAGTGTCCCTTTTTACGAACTGAATCCTTTTTAATGAATCAAGACGGTTTCGAAATATTTCAAGTTCATCCCTCTCTTTTTCACTAATTTCTTCTTCCGAAGAAAAGATATCTATATTAAAAATAAGGAGTTGTAAAGCAACTATGATTATTACCAAAATAAAAATCCCATTCTGCTGACTTCTGGAAAGCGCAAAATGGGATTTTAAGAACTTCATTTTATTAAACCTTAAGAGGCTTTCTTAACCTTTTGTTTTTCAGGTTTATGAAATAGTTCGCCTGCTTTAAGTTTATGAGAATATTCTTTAAGATCATTGCTCACCTCTCCTATCATAATGTACAGTCCTATAATATTCGGGAAGGACATCGCCAGGATCATCATATCAGAGAAATCCAATACAGCTCCAAGACTTACGGAAGCACCAACTATTACAAAAATCAGGAAAAGAACCTTATAGAGAATCTCATTCTTCTTACTCTTACCAAAAAGATATGTCCAAGCCCTCATTCCATAATAAGACCAAGAAATCATCGTAGAGAACGCAAATAGGAAAACTGCTGTTGCAAGCACGTACGGGAACCATGATATTACACTTCCAAAGGCAGCCGAAGTAAGTTCTACTCCTCCCACACCTTCAACCTCATGCATACCTGTAAAGATCAAAACAAGTGCTGTAAGCGTACAAACTACCACCGTATCGATAAACGGCTCTAATAATGCCACAAAACCTTCTGAAGGAGGATTGTTGGTTTTCGCTGCAGAGTGTGCGATCGCAGCAGATCCTACACCAGCCTCGTTTGAGAAGGCCGCTCTTTGGAATCCAACGATAAGTACTCCTATAACTCCTCCCTTAATTGCACTTGGACTGAAAGCTCCATCCCAAATAGCGGAAAAAGCAGGACCTATATTTTCAATGTTCACTCCAATAACCACAATGGCACCTAATATGTAAACTGCAGCCATAATAGGAACGATCTTACCTGTTACTTTGGCTATACTACTAATACCACCTATTATCACGATCCCCACAAGAACCGCAACCACTACTCCGAAAAGAAATCCATTTCCTTCCAGTAAAGGAAACTCTCCCGCCAAAATTGAGAAGGACTGGTTGGCCTGGAACATATTTCCTCCACCAAACGAAGCTCCAATCGCTAGTATTGCAAAAAATGCGGCAAGGAATTTACCAAGGCCTCTTTTATTCCTTTTCTCCAGCCCGTACCTCAGGTAGTTCATTGGACCACCAAAAACACGACCTTCAGAGTTTATGAATCTATATTTTACACCAAGTGTACATTCCACAAATTTAGAGGACATTCCAAGCAATCCTGCAAGGATCATCCACATAGTCGCGCCAGCTCCTCCTAAGGATACTGCTACAGCAACTCCGGCTATATTTCCTAATCCCACGGTACCAGAAACAGCGGTTGCCAATGCTTGGAAATGAGTTACCTGCCCAGGTGCATTCGGATCATCAAATTTTCCTTTCGCCAGCTGCAGGGCATGTCTAAACCCGCGAATATTTATAAAACCTAATCTTAAAGTAAAGAACAAAGCACCTAATACCAGCCAAACAACTATAAAAGGAATATTCTTTTGCTGTTTGTCCCCGTTTGGGTGTAACAGAGCTATTGGCTCATCGTACTGGATACTGGCAAAATATTGAGCTCCCTGTTCTATTACATCTTCTTTATTTTCAGAATCATAGATCACTTCACCTTCTTCCAGGAAATGATTCAAAGTACCTGTAGCATTTGCAAAAACCTGCATGTTCTCACCATTTTTTGAAACCACAGCTACCAGTTCTCCTTCTTCAACATGGGTTCCTTCCGCGACTTCCCATTTTTCAAGAGTAAACTTCGCATCTTCGGTAGCGACCCATTCCGGAGCAGCGATTCTCTTAAAATCTGCATAAACTACAGGGTCATATATACCTATTGCAGAGAAAGGGTCCCAAAACAGAACATTTCCCATACTTTGCACGATGGGAGCGAAAGTACCGTTAAAATGTTCAGTTATTGCCTCAGCATCCACTTCATAGGTTTT
>CAYWAB010000157.1:0-6361 GCA_964456105.1 uncultured Christiangramia sp.
GGAATGAAACTTTCGAACTTCAATTTTGAACTGCCTAAAGAACTTTTGGCTGAATATCCGTCTGAGAACAGGGACGAAGCAAGGCTAATGGTTCTTAACCGTAAGGAGCAGACAATTGAACACAAACAATTTAAGGATCTAATCGATTATTTTGAACCAGAAGATGTGATGGTTCTGAATAATACTAAGGTATTTCCTGCGAGGTTGTTCGGTAATAAAGAAAAGACCGGAGCAAGAATTGAAGTGTTTCTATTGAGAGAATTGAATCCTGAAACCAAATTATGGGATGTGCTTGTTGATCCTGCGAGAAAGATCAGGATAGGTAATAAACTATATTTTGGAGAAGACGAAAGTCTTGTTGCAGAAGTAATAGATAATACAACGTCAAGAGGAAGGACTTTAAGGTTCCTTTATGATGGCTCATATAGCGACTTTAGAAAGAAACTTAAAGAATTAGGACAAACTCCACTTCCTAAATATATTAAAAGGGAGGTTGAGCCTGAAGATGAAGAAAGATACCAGACCATCTACGCCAAGAACGAAGGTGCTGTTGCCGCACCAACTGCCGGGCTTCACTTTTCAAAACATCTTTTAAAACGACTTGAAATAAAAGGAATCGATTTTGCTGAGGTTACCCTGCATGTAGGACTTGGAACTTTTAGTCCGGTTGAGGTAGAAGACCTTTCCAAACATAAGATGGATAGCGAGGAAGCTTTTATCACAAAAGATGCTACTTCCATTATCAATAAGGCAAAATTGGAAAAGCGCAAGGTTTGTGCTGTAGGTACTACCGTTATGAGAGTGCTTGAAAGTGCTGTTTCTTCAGATCAAACACTGAATGAATTTGGAGGATGGACCAATAAATTCATATTTCCACCATACGATTTCAATATAGCCAACTGTATGATCACTAACTTCCATACTCCTAAGTCAACATTACTTATGATGGTTTCGGCTTTTGCTGGACATGAGTTTGTAAAGAAGGCTTATGAAGAGGCCGTAAAAGAGAAATACAGGTTCTATACCTATGGTGATGCAATGTTGATTTTATAATCTGAAATAGAAATAATTAAAGGCCATAAGTCGGTTTCTCCGGTTTATGGCCTTTTTTGTAAGCTATTGAAAATAATAAGACTGAAAGGTTTCAATAATTACTTTGTAATTTAGCAACGTGAAGCAAAAGAAAAAAGATATACGGGCGCTTACCAAAGAACAACTGCAGGAATTCTTTGTTTCCCAAGGGGACAAATCTTTCCGTGGCACACAGGTTTATGAATGGTTGTGGAATAAAGCAGCCCACTCTTTTGATGATATGACGAATATCTCTAAGGAAACCAGGAAAATGCTTGATGATAATTTTGTGATCAATCATATTCGAGTGGATCGTATGCAGAGGAGTAGTGATGGGACGATAAAGAACGCGGTAAAGCTTCACGATTCCCTTACGGTGGAATCGGTCCTTATTCCTACCGCTAGCAGGACCACTGCCTGTGTTTCATCCCAGGTAGGTTGCAGTCTTGATTGCCAGTTTTGTGCTACAGCAAAACTTAAAAGAATGAGAAACCTTAATCCTGATGAGATCTATGATCAGGTTGTGGCTATAGATAATGAAAGTCGGTTATACTTTGATCGCCCACTTTCTAATATCGTATTTATGGGTATGGGAGAGCCTTTAATGAATTACAATAATGTGATGAAGGCTATTGAAAAGATAACCTCTCCTGAAGGGCTTGGGATGTCTCCTAAAAGAATAACGGTTTCTACCTCTGGTGTTCCAAAAATGATAAAGAAACTGGCAGACGATGAAGCCAAGATAAAGCTTGCGGTTTCCCTTCATTCGGCAAGGGATGAGGTAAGGACCAGGATCATGCCGTTCAATGAAACCTTTCCATTAGAGGATCTGCGCGAATCCCTGGAATACTGGTATTCTAAAACCAAAAGCCGCATCACTTATGAGTATATTGTTTGGAAAGGCATTAATGATACTTTAGAGGATGCCAGGGCACTGGTTCGTTTTTGTAAATATGTACCCTGCAAAGTAAATCTTATAGAATATAATCCTATAGATGATGGTAACTTTCAGCAGGCTTCTTCCGAAGCAACTAACATGTACCAGGATCTTTTAGAAAGGAACAATATCACCGTAACCGTGAGGCGTTCAAGAGGAAAGGACATCGATGCTGCCTGTGGCCAGTTAGCAAATAAATCGGCATAATTCAATGCTGTTTCCTGAGTTTTTCCTTCCGTATAAATATGTATCTTTACGGACTTTATGAAGGTTATTTCCCAGATAAAGCTGCCGGTAGAAAAAGAGATGGAACTCTTCGAAAAGAAGTTCTTCGAATCCATGTCTTCTAAAGTAGCCCTCCTTAATCGTATCACTCATTTCATAGTAAACCGCAAAGGAAAACAAATGCGTCCCATGTTCGTATTCCTGGTTGCTAAAATGGTTTCTGAAGGAACAGTGAACGAAAGAACTTATCGTGGTGCTTCCGTAATTGAGCTTATTCATACCGCGACACTGGTGCATGATGATGTTGTGGATGATTCTAACAGGAGGCGAGGTTTTTTCAGTATAAACGCTTTATGGAAGAATAAGATAGCGGTACTTGTAGGAGATTATCTTCTTTCTAAAGGATTATTGCTCTCTATCGATAATAATGACTTTGACCTACTAAAGATCATATCCGTTGCTGTAAAGGAAATGAGCGAGGGAGAGCTGCTTCAAATCGAAAAAGCACGTCGTCTGGATATTACAGAGGCAGTGTACTACGATATTATAAGGCAGAAGACCGCGACCTTGATCGCTGCATGTTGTAGTCTTGGTGCAGCTTCAGTTAAACCGGAAAGCAACGAGATCGCCAAGATGAGAAGGTTTGGAGAACTTATCGGGATGGCTTTCCAGATCAAGGACGATCTTTTTGATTATGGTACAGAAAGAATAGGTAAACCTACCGGGATAGACATTAAGGAACAGAAGATGACCTTACCTCTTATTTATGTACTGAACACCGTATCAAAAAAAGATCAGGACTGGCTGATCAATTCCGTTAAAAATCATAATAAGGATAAGAAAAGAGTAAAAGAAGTGATTTCTTTTGTAAAGAAAAATGGCGGACTGGATTATGCTGTTAAACGAATGAAAGAATTCCAGAAAGAAGCTCTTTTGATCCTTGACGATTATCCACAATCTGAGTACAGGGAAAGTCTGGAATTAATGGTTAATTATGTAATCGAGAGAAAGAAGTAAATATTTAATTATAATACAAAAAAAGCCATTCAAATGAATGGCTTTCTTATTTTAAAGAAAAGAGTTTGATTACTCAGTTTCTTCCACTTCTTCTTCCATTTCATTTTCTGCGTTTTCAGCAGCATCCTCTACGGCTTCACCAGCTTCTTCCACTTCTTCACCAGCTTCTTCCATTCCGCTTTCCACATCTTCTTCCATTGCCTCTACAGCATCTTCGGTTTTTTCTTCAGTAGTTTCTCTACAAGAGTAGATTGATAATGACATTGTTGCGATTGCAAACAGTACGAATAATTTTTTCATTTTAATAAAACGTTTAATTAGTTGAAGCAGCAAAGTTAAACATTTTTTAATTACACAAAAGGACTCTTTTCGCTTAAATATTTCCAGTATCTCTTGGGTACATGCTGTACATGAAGCCTCATATTTGTTCGATTTTTAATGCTTGTACTATTAAAATATTCTCGCCAAAGTTTTTGAAATCTAATTTCTGAAGCTTCGAAATATTCAGGATTAGCACCAGTGATCCCAATGTCTTCTGGAAGCTCTAATGAAATATATTCTACTCTGGTCAAGTCATAATAAATACCAAACTTTCTTCGTAGGTCGTAAATAAGCCATTTCTGATCTGTATACCTGTTTTTGAAATGTTTAGTAATAAGTGGCAGTACATTATAATCGGGTTCTATAACTGCAAAATAAATAGTATCCTTTGTTAGCCTGAATCGCACAAATGCTTCCATACGATGTTTCTCCCGGCCAACCTTATTTGCGGTTTGGGTAACTGCTAAAACATCTGGATTACTATAATCTATAGAAGCGCGCAGGTGAGTAGAAAAAATATATTTTATCATACGAAATAGAAGTAATTCTATTCCTTCCTTTTCACTTAAAAAAGCCCACTGGATTTTCTTTATACCTGCATGACCAATTCTTTGCTGTAACCCTTTTAAGATTCGCTTAGCTTTCTTATCGTCGGTAAAAACCTCTTGCTCTTCACTGAAGATCTGTTTTTGTACCACTCCCGTTGGTAAAATATTTACCGGATCCAGTTTCTCCGAGTATATCTTAAAAACACTAGTGAGAAAACCTTTAAAGCTTCCATCATAAATCAAAACAATCTTTCTCATTTAAAAAAGACTTAATTGTGGTCCAATATCATTTCTGAACTTACTATAGGAATTTTTTATAAGGATACTTCTAAGTTTTTCCGTACTAAGATCTTGAAGCTCCTTCTCCCTAGAATCACACGTTATGAAATATTTTGCCCGGTTCAACGCGATTCCTATTTTCTTTAAATGCTCCCAGTTCAACCTCCTGAACTTTCGAGCCTGTATTATTTTGTATACAGATTTTAGTCCTATACCAGGGATACGCATCAACATTTGTTGGTCTACCTTATTAATGTCAATTGGAAATAGATGCCTGTTCCTAAGAGCCCAACTCAATTTAGGATCTATTTCCAAGTCAAGATGTTTAAAATCTTCGTTAAGTAATTCTCTTATGTCAAAACCATAGAACCGCATCAGCCAATCGGTTTGGTAGAGTCTGTTTTCTCGAAGGCTTGGTACTGCAGTTCCCAAACCTGGCAATCGGGGATCATTGCTTATTGGGACGTATCCAGAATAATAGACCCGTTTCATATTATATTTTTTATAAAAAAAGGCAGAGGAATACATGATATCCCGGTCGCTCTCTCCCGAAGCACCTACGATCATTTGAGTGCTTTGGCCAGCCGGAGCATACTTTGGAGTGCTTTTAATTAGTTTAGATTCTTCTTTATATTGAATGATCTCCTTTTTCACCTTTTTCATGGGTTTCATAAAATCCTCATGATTTTTCTCAGGTGCCAGTAGCTTTAAGCCGGATTTTGTAGGAATCTCGATATTTACGCTAAGTCTGTCTGCATACAAGCCAGCCTCCCTCATCAATTCATCATTCGCTCCCGGAATACTTTTTAAATGTATGTATCCATTAAAGTTTTCTTCTTCCCTTAGTTTTTTAGCTACTTGAATAAGACGCTCCATGGTATGGTCGGCGCTCTTGAAAATTCCTGAACTAAGGAAAAGCCCTTCTATATAATTGCGGCGGTAAAAAGCAATGGTGAGATCTACAACTTCCTGGATCTTAAAAGCGGCCCTTTTAATGTCGTTACTTCTTCTTGTTACGCAATAGGAACAGTCGAAAATGCAATGATTGGTTAGAAGAATTTTAAGTAGAGAGATACATCTTCCATCTTCTGAATAGGAATGGCAGATCCCCATTCCCGAGGAGTCTCCCAGGCCTTTTGTAGAGTTCTTTCTGTTGCTCCCACTACTGGAACAGGATACATCGTATTTGGCCGCATCGGCAAGAATGGACAATTTTTCTTTTATTCGATCGAAGTTCACTTTGGAATTTTTCCAAAAATAGGAAATAATCCAAATCAAGACAAGATAATATTCAGTGCTTTCTGCTTATGGATTGATCGTTTTGATATTTGAAATTGAATTAATTACCGGAACAGATAATTTCCTTGGTTTAAATTAGTAGCGATTTCAATTAGAAAATTTTATCTTCGCAGCATAAATTTTGATTTATGAGTTTACAGGATAGAGTGATGACTGAAATGAAAGCAGCAATGAAGGCTAAGGATAGCGCCAAGCTTGAAGCTTTAAGAGCTGTGAAAAGTGCCATACTTCTGGCAAATACGGAATCTTCTTCAAAGGATGGACTTTCAGAAGAAGAGGAGATGAAACTTTTGCAGAAACTTGTAAAACAACGAAAAGAAAGTGCCCAGATCTATAAAGAGCAGGGTAGGGAAGATCTTGCTGAACCCGAATTAAAGCAGGCTGAAGTTATCGAAACCTTTCTTCCGGAACAGCTAAGTGAAGCTGAGATAGAAGCAAAAGTGGATGAAGTGATTACCAAAACCGGAGCATCTGGAATGCAGGATATGGGTAAAGTAATGGGAATGGCAACAGCAGAGCTTGCCGGGAAGGCCGATGGGAAGACTATTTCTACCATCGTTCGAAAAAAATTAAGTTAGGATATACATCTTCCTAATAATCTTAAATAGCAGGCCGCGTAGTTCAACTGGATAGAATATCAGATTTCGGCTCTGAGGGTTGGGGG
>CAYWAB010000158.1:0-6327 GCA_964456105.1 uncultured Christiangramia sp.
CTGGTCCTGATCTCACGACCGGTGGGCGTTACCCACTATGCTACCCTGTGGTGTCCGGACTTTCCTCCCCGATTCCGATAGCTATCGGGAAAGGTCGGAGCGATAAGGCGGCCTGCTTTAGGCAAATGTAAGGCAATTTATGTTGATTTCTTTAGCTATTTGTTTATAAATAAGCCCTATTCAGGCCGACTTTAAAACTGTGATTTTTATATTTGTAACACAATACTTTTGAATGGAGCATTTTGTAGTATCAGCAAGAAAATACAGGCCGCAAACCTTTAAGGATGTGGTTGGTCAACAGGCCATAACAAATACCCTGGCGAATGCCATTAAGAATAATCACCTTGCCCAGGCCTTACTTTTTACGGGACCTCGGGGTGTGGGTAAAACTACCTGTGCCAGAATTCTTGCCAAAATGATCAACCAGAGAGAAACTCAGGATCCTGATGAGGATTTTGCTTTCAATATCTTTGAACTGGATGCTGCTTCGAACAACTCCGTTGATGATATCCGAAACCTGATAGACCAGGTTAGAATACCACCACAGGTTGGAAAATACAAAGTTTATATCATTGATGAGGTACACATGCTTTCTCAATCTGCATTCAATGCATTTCTGAAAACTCTTGAGGAGCCTCCAAAGCATGCGATATTTATTCTTGCTACCACAGAGAAACATAAAATTATTCCTACTATACTTTCGAGGTGTCAGATATTCGATTTTAAAAGGATCACTGTAACTGATGCTAAGAACTACCTGGGCTATATTGCCGAACAGGAAGGTGTTAATGCGGAGGATGATGCCTTGCATATTATTGCCCAAAAGGCAGATGGGGCCATGCGTGATGCACTTTCCATTTATGACCGTGTCGTAAGCTTTAGCGGAAATGATCTTACAAGAAAAGCAGTAACAGAAAACCTTAATGTTCTGGATTATGACACCTATATGCAGGTGACAGATCTTATTCTGGATAATGATATTCCTAATTTATTGATGAAATTCAACGATATCCTTTCCAATGGATTTGACGGTCATCATTTTATTTCGGGACTGGCCTCTCATTTCAGAGATCTGTTAGTATGTAAAGATCAGAAGACCATCAGCCTGCTGGAGGTTGGAGATCAAACCAAAGCTAAGTATTTCCAACAGTCTCAGAAGACTTCCCATAACTTCCTTTTAGAAGCCATTGAACTCGCTAATTCCTGTGATCTAAAATACAGAAGCAGCCATAACCAACGCCTGCTCGTGGAGTTATGCTTAATGCAGTTAGCTTCTATATCTTTTGGGAGCGAAAAAAAAAACTCTGAGCCATCGATAATTCCGGCCAGTAATTTTGAAAAGAACGCCCTTAGTATCTCCAAAGAAAAAAAGCAATTAGTAAGGGATAATGAACATGATGTCTCCTCTCCTTCCGAGCAAGGGAATTTACCAGATGGTAAGCAGGCAATAGAAAACTGTGCAAAGGAGGATGAATCAGAATATTATTCTGAAAAAGAACCAGCACCGGTTAATGGAAATGATGCCGAAGAATTCTCAAATAAGGATCTAGCTACATATACGGAAAATCAAAAGATAATGGCAGATCCTGTCGAGAAAAAGAATGGCCTGCCTCAAATGCGGTCTGATAAAAAAGTATCCGGACTATCACTCAAAAGCATTACTAAGAAAAAGGAGCTCGCTGAAAGGCAAAAGGCAATGATGCCGGTTGAAAAGGTAATGGATGAAAAGTTCAGTGAAGAAAAAATGCTGGAGGAGTGGCAAAATTATACTGAAAAACTTAAGAAAAGAGGAGAAAAGATCCTTGCTTCAATTCTGGAATCACAAACACCTACACTTAAGGAAAAAGAGATTCATCTCACTTTTCCAAATGAGACCATGAAACTTGATCTGGAAAAGGAAGAGAATAAGCTTATGGGGTATCTTAAGAAAAAACTAAGGAATACCCATATTTCTCTTAAGATACATGTGGATGAACAAATCTCACGAAAATATGCCTTTACTCCACAGGAAAAATATGAGAAATTGAAAGAAACTAATCCTTTGATCGACCAGTTAAGGGCAGCTTTTGATTTAGACGTTTGATATTATGTTAGGACTTAAATTACCAACAGATCCAAGATGGGCAGATATAGCAAGTAAGAACCTTGAGGAAATTCTTGTAGATCATGCTTATTGTGAACAAAAGGCAGCTTCAACTGCTATCTCACTTATCGTCACTTATCCTGAATATTCGGAACTGGTAACAGCCATGACGGCTCTCGCTCGTGAAGAAATGGGTCATTTTAAAATGGTTCACGATAAGATCTTGGAAAGAGGACTTCAAATGGGATGGGACAGGAAAGATGAATATGTGCTCAAATTAAGAGAATTCTTCCCTAAAGGTGGTAGCCGGGCAGATCAGTTAATTCACAGGCTTTTAATAGCCGGACTTATAGAAGCAAGGAGCTGTGAGCGCTTCAGGTTACTTTCAGAAGAGCTGGAGGACAAAGAACTGGCAAAGTTCTATAAAGATCTCATGATCAGCGAAGCAAACCACTACACCATGTTCCTTAAATTTGCAAGAAAATATGGAGAACGAGCCGTGGTGGATAAAAAATGGCAGGAACTACTTGAGTATGAAGCTGAAGTAATGAAAGATCTTGGTAAAAAAGAAACCATTCACGGTTAAGCTTTTCGCTTCGACTTGTTATAAAGTGATTTAATTATTCCGTCTGCCAATCCGATCTTTGGTACGTAGATCCAGTTTGCCTTTGCCCATTTCATGGAATTTACGTAGATCTTGGATGCGGGAATAATAACATCTGCCCTGTCATTCTTAAGATCGAGTTCGGTAATTCTTTCCTCATAGGTATAGGAGTTTAGCTTCTCATCATAATCCTTAAGGTATTTTAAACTAAGAGGCCTTCCTTCTTTTTTCCCACTTGTCTTAAAGATGTTATTGATGTTACCACCTGAACCTATAAGATCTATATCGTCATAATCCTTTGTGGTCTCGATCACCCAGTTTTTCATCTCTTCCCAGGTCTTATGTTCTACCAGGTCTTCCATCATTCTTACGGTACCTACCTTGAATGATCTCGAATCGATGGTTTTTCCATTACTATATAGGGTATATTCGGTACTTCCTCCTCCAACATCCACGTAAAGGTAATTGCAATCGTTCTGTATAAGTGCATGAAGATCGGTTGCTGCAATAATTGCGGCTTCATGATTACCATCAATGATTTCGATCTCTATTCCAGTTTTTTCCTTTACAACTCTGGCAATCTCTTCTCCATTCTGAGCTTCCCGCATTGCGGAAGTGGCACAAGCCTTATATTTTTCAACGCCATGGGATTTCATTAAAAGACTGAAGGCATGCATGGTATCCACCATTCGATCCCTATTCTTTTCAGAAACTTTTTTCTTCAAAAAAACATCTGCTCCCAGTCTTATAGGAACTCGTACAAGAGAAGTTTTTCGAAAATTGGTTTCCATACCTTCCTTTTCGGTAATGGTGGAGACCAGTAATCTAACCGCATTAGAACCAATATCGATCGCCGCGTATGTTTTTTGTTTTATCATTATTCGTTGAATTCAATTTTTCTCAGGTAATAGTCGTATAAAGCGAATTGGGACCTCACTTTTGGTCCTTTGCTGGATCGATAAGGATTTTCCATTCCACGGCAGTGATTTCTTGCCTTTACATTATCGTTCCAACTGATCTCAAAGGTCTCGATGAGTTCCTGTTTTACATCCTCATCATATATAGGACAGCTGATTTCAACCCTAAGATCAAGATTTCTTGTCATAAAATCTGCAGAGGAGATATATACCCTCGGGTCATTATTATTATTGAAGATAAAAACCCTGGGATGCTCCAGGAATTTATCTACTATACTTATAGCCTCAATATTTTCGCTTAATCCTTTTATTCCTGGAATTAAACAACATATACCCCTCACGAGAAGTTTGATAGGCACTCCAGCCTTACTGGCCGTATATAATTTATCGATAACACCATTATCTGACAGACTGTTTAGTTTAAGTTTAATACCTGCTGGAAGTCCTTTTTTCGCATTATCGATCTCGTTCTGGATCAGGTTATAAATAGTGCTTCTGGTGTAATGCGGGGAAACGATTAAATGTTTGTATTTGTTAACCTTATAATTGGTCTCAAAAAAATCGAAGACCATATTCACTTCCTTTAAGATCTCGGGATCTGCGGTGAACAACGTATAATCAGTATAAACTCTTGAGGTACTCTCATTGAAGTTTCCTGTACTTATAAAGCCATAGCGCCGCAGCTTACCTTCCTCTTCGCGTTCTATAACACAAGCCTTGGAATGTACCTTTAGTCCAGGTACACCAAAGATAAGCCTCACCCCTTCTTCCTGCATCTGTTCCGCATAGCGAATATTGGCAACTTCATCAAAACGAGCACGCAGTTCTATCTGAACTGTGACTTTCTTGCCATTCTTTACGGCATTGATGAGGGAACTGGCTATATGGGAAATTTTTGCTAGGCGATAAATAGTGATCTTTATGGTTTTCACTTTAGGATCCAGAGCCGCCTCCCTCAGGAACTTAACCACATAGGCGAAGCTCTGATATGGTGCATAAAGCAAATAGTCTTTTTTGGCTATACCTCTTAATACACTGGTCTGAAGGATAAGCCCCGGTATGGGTAAAGGTTCCCTTACTTCATATTGAAGATCATCTCTACCCAAACTTGGGAATTCCATATAGTCTCTCCGGTTATGATATCTACCTCCGGGAATGATACT
Organism: uncultured Christiangramia sp.; assembly: GCA_964456105.1. Lineage (GTDB taxonomy): Bacteria > Bacteroidota > Bacteroidia > Flavobacteriales > Flavobacteriaceae > Christiangramia. The sequence continues at coordinate 4,768 of CAYWAB010000158.1, forward strand.
GTCACTGGAATCAATTCCCATTTTGGTCATCAGGTATGTAAGGGTATCCTCATCGATATTCTTATCATAAACGAACCGAACCGGATCTCCTTTGATACGGTCCTTCACACTATCAGAGATCTTTTCAATGAAACTTTTACTGAGATCACTATCAAGATCAAGTTCTGCATCTCGTGTGATCTTTATCATATGAGCAGTAAGGCTCTCATATTTGAAAATATTGAATATGGTATGGAGATTATATCTAATAAGGTCATCCAGGAGAATGATATACTGCTTACCATCTTCTTCGGGAAGCACCACGAAACGTTCTATACTTTTAGGGATTTCTATGAGAACGAATTTCTTTTCTTTGACCGGAGTATCAATTATCCCGGGGATATTTCTTCCTTCTGAAGTCTCCTCGCTCATTACCATTTTTACGGCCAGGTAGGCGGCTGAATCCTTTAATGAAGGTAATTCCGGGAGGTCATTAAGTATTATGGTAACTAAGGCGGGACTAACTTTACTTAAAAAGAAATTCTTTATAAAATCACCCTGACTTTGGCTGACTTGATTCTCTTTGATAATATGAATTCCATGATCTTTTAGCTTGGTCTGAATATCTTCAAGGATCTTAAGACTTTCAGATTGTTGGTCTATAACGATCTTGGTAATCTCCTCAAGAAGCTTGCTGGCCTTTATTCCGCCAAGTACTTTTTTCCCCGCTTTACCTGCTAAATCTATACGCTTAACCGTGGCATATCTCACCTTAAAGAATTCGTCAAGATTATTGGAAAAGATTCCTAAAAACCTTAACCGCTCTATTAAAGGAACGGTTTCATCTGCCGCTTCCTGCAAAACTCTGGCATTAAAGGACAACCAGCTTAATTCTCTGTTTATATAACGCTTTTCTGACATTTATTCTTATCGGAGGTTTTTTGGTAGTAAAGTTAGGATGGTTTTTCCACTTTCTATCTGCTCCCAGGAATCTATCTGGAAATCTATAACACAAAGTCCGGTGGTAGGTAGATTATCGATTTTCTTATCCCCAAGTGAATTTACCAGTATGGTCATCGCAGGATTATGGCCAAAGACCATAAGCTTATCCCTTCCATCAGGACAGGTACGAATAATCTGTAAAAGTTCATTCTGGTTGAAGGTGTAAAGCGGTTCCAGAACTACGAAATCCTCATCCGGCACAGAAAGCTCTTTCTTGAACAATTTAGCCGTTTCGTGGGCTCTCACAGCAGGACTGCTCCAACAAAGATAACCTGGCTCATAAAAATGCTTAAATGTTTTTAACACAACTTCAACATCATCGAAAGCTCTTTTCTTTAAAGGCCGTTTATGATCAGGGAGATCCTCCTTCCAGGATGACTTACCGTGTCTAACTAATATTAATCGTTTCATATCTTTTAAGGTGAGAGTCGTTCGATTTTCCAGTTATCTTTTTCCTTAGAGTAAAGGATCCTGTCATGCAACCTGTTCATTCTACCCTGCCAGAATTCAAAATTAAAGGGTTTAACCAGGTAACCACCCCAATAGGAAGGTTTAGGAATTTTAATGTTTTTAAATTCC
>CAYWAB010000159.1:0-6217 GCA_964456105.1 uncultured Christiangramia sp.
CAGTACAAACTCATCTTTCTCCCAGGCTGTTTCCATTCTGTTCCAGCCCTCCTTTGAGGTATAGTATTCTGATAGTCCAGATTTGCGGAGTTCCTTGGGAATAAAATCACTTACGGTTAAAACATCAAAATATTTATTGAGCCTTGGGTGATCATTTATTTTAGCCCTTAGAACCATTGCCATCTCTATACTTTTTTCCACAAGTTCATAGCCTTCAAATTGTACCTGTCTGCGCCCAACGTCGAGAGATGCCAGCATCTGGTAGTTAGGTGAAGTGGAAGTATGCGTCATATAAGCTTCCATAAAAGTATTTTCAGTCTTCCTCCTAAAATCCTCATCCCAGATATGTATCATGGATCCCTGACGGAAACTGCTCAGGGTTTTGTGAGTACTCTGGGTAGAATAAACCCTTATTCTAACCTTTTCAGGATCCGGAAGCTTAGGAAGTTCATCCTTTTTAAGCTTCTTGATATGTTGTTCGTACTCTTCCTTGTAAGCACTGCTGTTGTATTTTTCATACAACTTCTTCGCTACGAACATTCCTGTTCTTTGCTTGTAATTATAGGTAAAGCCCGCAAAGGCGAACCATGCTTCATCCCATAAGAACACCATATCAGGCTTAATGGCAAGAATTTCTTCCATTACCTTTTCTACGTTGTAAACGAGGCCATCGAAAGTACAATTGGTAAGCAATAGCATTTTTACAAGATCAAGCCTTCCTTCTTCTTTCAAACGAAGTAGTTTTTCCTTGATCTGTTCCAATGGAACTGCTCCATACATCGAATATTCCTCAATGGGATAAGAATCTAGATATACAGGATAGGCACCGGCCAGAACCAACCCATAGTGATGCGATTTATGACAGTCCCGGTCTATAAGGATCACATCGCCCGGCTTTACAAGTGCCTGAACAACAATTTTGTTGGCCGTCGAGGTTCCATTAGTTACGAAAAAGGTATTTAGGGATCCATAGGCATCACTGGCCTTTTTCTGTGCTTTCTTTAAGGATCCAGTTGGCTGTAAAAGAGAGTCCAGACCGCCGGTTGTAGAAGAAGTTTCGGCCAGGAACATATTTCTCCCGTAGAAATTACCGAAATCATTGATCCATCTCGATTTAAAAACCGAATTACCCCTCGATATAGGCATAGCATGAAAAATTCCAGTAGGCTTCTTACTGTATTCCTTTAATGCTGAAAAGAATGGAGTTTCGAAGCGTTCACTAATGCCCCTCAGGATCGTAAGATGTAATTCCTGCAGATCTTCCGTCCTGTAAAAGATCCTTCGAAAACTCTTTAATGTGCTATCCTTAAGTTTGCCAAGGGCGGTGTCGGTTACATAATAGGTATCCAGTTCAGGTCTGAACTTTTTAACCAGGCCTCCCAGAAGAGGTCCCAGTTCAGAGGAAGGTTTTGAAGCCAGATCAAGTTTCAGGACATTCTGAACAAATGGTTTTAAAAATGAAGTTATTTTTTTTGAATGATATGGTGGAGCATAACGTACCACCACTGCCTGGATATTATAGTTGAAATGCAGAGCGATTAACGCATCCTCAAAAGACCGTTGAACTACGATCCCATAATTGAATTGTTCATTCGCACCTCTAAGATCTTTTAAATCGTTACGAAGTTTACATTCTTCCTGGAAAGAAATATCTTCAACAAATAAAACTTCGAAATAGTTCTTTTTAACTCCTTCAGGCACCTCTCCCCTTTCTGAGGTTTCAACGCCCTGGTCCTCATCTTCCATCAAATCTGGATTGCTCCTGTAACGGTCGCTGACAAGATGTTTAGTTATCTCCGTTATTTTGTTAGTCAGGGCTGTGTGCTCCTGCCTATCCAGCATTTCATTAAGCGTTCTCAAACGTAAGATGCCCGGGAATGCAAAGTAGCTCTCTATGACTTCAATGTCCTTAAGTAGATTCCGAAGATCTTTCTGAAGCTTCTTTTCTTCGGTAGAACCTCGGTTACATTTTTCCAGATTTGTAGATTCATTCTTTAATCTGTTCCAGGACTCCAACCGAAGCTGAGCAACATTATAATGATATGAACTATCCGATTTTTTTTCTCGCATAAAATTTATTTGTTTGAGTGTAAGGCTAATTTGTTTCCTTCAGAATCAATAAAAATTGCAAAGTATCCAGATTCTTTGTTGATAAGGGTTTTGGTCATTACGATCCTCCCCCCAGCAGGTTCAATTCTTTCAAGTATCTTATCCAGATTTTGGCCAGCATTGAGGTATATTAATGGTCCTGTATCACTTGGAGTCGAGCCCGGCCCTTTTACAATAGCCCCTCCGATTCCATTATTAACAGGAAAAAAAGCCATGGCATAATTATCATCAAAGTTCTTTTCCATCTCAATCCCAAAAATCTGATTATAGAAATCAACAGATTGCTGGAAATTTATTGCCGGGATTTCAAACCAGCTTATAAAATTTTTGATGGTTTCCTTTTTCTTTTTCTTTGATGTTGTTCCACCCATAATTTTTCTTTTTTATAGTTCATTAAATCCTTTGTAACCTGTAGGGTTTTCAGGTGGTTCATATTCGTTTTCCTGCATTTTCAGCTTTGCCAGGGTATCAAGCTTGGTAGGCTTTATTAGTGGCCCCAGTGAATTCAGATACGGTAAATGTGCCCCATGCTGATAAATGCTGAATTGGCCGATATGATCCCTGAAACTTTTAAGAGGTTGTCCCAATCTAAGTACACCAAGCTCCCTGCTCCTTTTAACTCTGTCTATATTTAATTCTAGTGGAAAGATTTCTTCATTCCCTTCGGCCTGATAGATCACCCGGCCATCTGGACCACAAACGAGAGATCTTCCGTTTCCACCGGACTCTAAGCCGTTTACATCAAAAAAGTAACATTGGTTTACTGCAGCCATTGCCCTTACAATGGAAAGTTCAATTTCCCGGTCTATGGTTCCCGTCATAGTTGGGTGAAGGATCACTTCTGCCCCCATAACGGCAAGGGTTCGTACAGTTTCTGGAAACCACATATCATAACAAATGGACAGACCGAATTTAGCCACACCAGGTACATCAAACACACAAAATTGAGATCCCGGGGTTACTCCTACTTCATAAGGATAAAAAGGAAACATTTTTCTGTATCGGGTAACCACTTCCCCATCCGGATTTATAACCGTGGCTGTATTATAGATCTTACCTTCAGATTTTTCAAAAATCGACCCTGGTAGCAACCAGATATTATGCTTTTTGGCCATTCTCCTCATCTCCTGTTCAAATTCTCCAGGTATTTCCTGAGCGGTATGAGTAAGCGGACCATATCCACATAACTCACTAAAAACCACCATGTCGACCCATGGATATAAGCTCATTGTAATATCGAGTTTCAACTTCATCATCTCCACATTGGGAGCGACTGCTGATACTTTCATTTGTATTCCTGCTATTGCAAATGGATTCATTATTCTTTAATATTTCTTTATTTTTTAATCGGGTAAAATTTAATGAAGCTTCAGTCCTTAAAAATCTTATCAGATTTAATGGAGTTGTGAAAATTCATTTTTACCCTTTTATATTTTTTCTGATCTGGTTTTCGAGAATATCCAGTCCTTTATTTAAATGCTCATCTGAAATTACCAAGGGAGAAAGAATTCTTATCACATTTTTAAAAGTTCCGGCACTTAAAAGAACTAAACCTTCTTCGGCGCAGCCTTTAACTATTTTGTCACAAAGTTCGGTGTTCGGATTTCCCGGATCATTATCCTTCACAAATTCGATCCCAATCATTGCTCCCACTCCACGAACATCACCGATATCCGGGAATTCATCCTGGAGTTTCTTCATTCTATCAGTAACAACTTCCCCTATATGTATAGCCTTATCGTTCAGGTTGATATCTTTCATATATTGGATTGTCGCTAAAGCGGCCGCACAACAAATCGGACTTCCTATATAAGTTCCGCCAATGGTACCCGGACCAGCTGCATCCATGATTTCTGCTCTTCCCAGAACTGCTGCTATTGGTAAACCGGAACCAAGGGATTTCGCATAGGTACTTAAATCCGGCTGCACATTATAATGTTGCCAGCTGGCCCAATGCCCGGTTCTGCAAAAACCACTTTGAATCTCATCCATAATAAGGAGTACACCGTGCTCATCACAAAAAGAACGCAGTCCTTCAAGGTATTTTTTAGGCACAGGATTAAATCCTCCTTCTCCCTGAATTGGTTCAATAATTATCGCCGCGACACTGTTGATATCTACCATACTGTGAGCACTTTCGCGTAACCTGTTTAACTCCGTTTCAACAAAATCATCCAGATCCTGCTTGCCTCCATATTTATAAAAATTAGGAAAAGGTATACGGTAAACTTCCGGTGCGAATGGACCTGAAGAGAATTTATAATTCACTTTACTGGTAAGACTCATTGCCATTAAAGTCCTACCGTGATAGGCTTCTGTAAAACAAAGAACGGCAGGTCTTTTGGTTGCCTGCCTCGCAATTTTAATCGCATTTTCTACTGCCTCAGCTCCGGTACTTATCAGCATTGCCTTAGTTTTTTCACCATGGGGAAGAATCTCGGCAAGTTCCTCACAAAGCTTTATGTAAGGTTCATAGGTAACAACATTAAAACTGGTGTGGAGATATTTTCCAGCCTGCTCGCGAATGGCTTCTACGACGGGTTCCGGGCAATGACCTGCATTTACTACTCCGATACCTCCTGCGAAATCTATGAGTTGCCGGCCATCTGCATCGGTTATGATTGCTCCTTTTGCCTCTCTGACAGTTGCAGTGTTAAAAACACCCACACCATTGGCCACTATATTTTTTCTTCTTTCCAGTAACTCATGAGACTGGCTTTTTTGTTCGATCATATTAAAATCAAATTATGTATTCTGTTTAAAATTGTTTTTATGGAATTGAAAAGGGGCAACCGCATACCATGAATTTATGCGTCCTTGAACGTAATTTTCATTACTTTCTTAATATACAGCTTTTTATGGTTTTCTATAATTAATATTCTGTTAATCTAAGAATGGCGCGGCTTTTATATAACAATTGGAAGGCTAAAAATTCACTGATATCAGAAGGAAAAAATTATTATTCAGAAGAAAGCAAGAGTTATTGAAACGGGAATTCACTCAATAATAAAAAAGTTAAAATACTGAAAATTAGACCCAAGGAATAAATAAATTGAGTCAAAACTTTGTTTCCGGAGTTTAGCTTGAATTGAGCTTATGATTTAATATACGGTGGAGAAAAAATTTTAAGACTATCGATAAATTTATTTCTCCAGGCTGATGATAGTGCTTTGCTTTACCTTATTTATAGTGAATATGCTTTTAGTACTGGCAATATGATCTAGATTGGTAAGTTTGGTGACCAGAAAGTCCCTGTAAGCATCCATATCTTTTACCAGGACTTTTAAAATATAATCGAAATCACCGCTTACATGAAGGCATTCGATTACCTCCGGAAGGCTGGTAATTTCCTTTTCAAATCTATTGAGGAAATCCTTTTTGTGCTGAAGGAGTTTTATCTGGCATAATACCATAAAACCTTTATCAATTTTTTCAGGATCCAGAACAGCGATATATTTTGAAATCACCCCTTCCCGTTCCAATTTTCTTATCCTCTCATACACGGCTGTTACAGAGAGTCCGAGGTCGTTGGATATTTCCTTATTGGTCTTTTTACTATCCTGCTGAAGATGTTTTAAAATCCGCTTATCCAGTTCGTCAAGTTTCATGATGATATATTTTTTATTAGAAAGTTATTTTAAATATAAAATTAGATTTTAATTCGGTAAAATTATGTATTAACAGTTTTATTTACCATATATGACGAATATCATTGTTTTATTTACTAATTACTTTCAATTTTGATATTCAAATCTTTTCGACATGAAATATAAACCGGCAGATCGTATTCAGGATCTACAATATTTTGGAGAATATGGGGGCGTGAATCCTTCTATTTCGGACTCCTCTACCTATACCTTCCTTTCAGCAAAGACCATGTTTGACACTTTTGAAGGAAATGCTGAGGGATGCTATCTATATTCCCGACACTCTTCCCCTTCTAACTTATATCTTGGAGAAGCGCTCGCAGCCGCAAGCGGCGCTCAGATGTCTCCCACCGCTGAAGCACCTCGCCGAGCGAGCGGCCGGTAGCCGTCAGCACGTCCAGATCCAGCAGGTCTCGCTCGCGCAGGTGCAGCATGACTTCCGGGACGCCGCCGGCCAAGAA
>CAYWAB010000160.1:0-6147 GCA_964456105.1 uncultured Christiangramia sp.
GACTGCGCTCAGTGTGACAGTTTGAAGTTTAAGTTAAAAGTGTCGGTTACCGACCGCCTGCTACAAAAAAATGTAAAATATGCCAAGATCAGTAAACTCAGTTGCCAAAAGGGCACGTAGAAAAAAAGTTTTAAAGCAAGCGAAAGGTTATTTCGGACGTCGTAAAAACGTTTGGACCGTTGCTAAAAATGCGGTTGATAAAGCGATGCTTTATGCATACAGAGACCGTAAAGCTAAGAAACGAAACTTCCGTTCTTTATGGATTATGCGTATTAACGCTGCAGCCAGACAAGAAGGTTTATCTTATTCTCAATTTATGGGGAAACTTAAAGCCAGTGAAATCGAATTGAATCGTAAGGTTCTAGCCGATTTGGCAATGAATAACCCAGAGGCTTTCAAAGCAATTGTAGAAAAAGTAAAATAAAACGATTATACTCTCTTATATAAAAATCCCGCCAATTGGTGGGATTTTTTGTTTTTATGCTTTCCGAATAGCCTTCCCGGCTTTTTCAACAGCGATAGTAGCCATCGAACAGGTCACAAAGATCATCATAATGGTACCGTTTAAAATCTCATCATTCAGTAACCGAACCGGTTCTCCGGCTTCAGAATAACCAGTAATGATATTATAACCAATAAGAACAGCAGCAAGAGTTGCGGCAGCCTGAGCGTTGCTTAACCCGAAGATCATCAATCCTTCAGCTGAAGTTAGCTTCATCGTTCTTTGAGCAAGTCTGGCAGCCAGGTATTTCCCGAGCGTGGCAATAAAAATCATTACCGCACCCACTTTCAGACTTTCAAGATCAGTAAAAAACAGCTTGTAATCGATGAGCATTCCTATCCCAATAAGAAAAAACGGAATGAATATCGAATTCCCAAGAAATTCGATCTTATCCATCAGATCTGAATTTCGTGGGATAAGGGGATTTAATGCAAATCCACATAAAAAAGCACCAATAATACCCTCTATCCCTGCCATTTCAGCCATAAAAGCGGCTAAAAAAATAAGACTCAGGATAAAAATTGATCGCGAAATTCCGTCCTGGAATTTTGACAAAAACCATTTTGCGATTTTCGGAAAGACAAAAAGAATTATCAAACCAACAATAAGTACCGAGATGATCAACCTGCTCAAAAAAAATAGATCAACCTCTCCTCTATTCATTCCAACGATAACCGCAAGCACGAGAAGAGCTAGGGTATCGGTAATGATAGTTCCTCCCAAACTGATATTTACGGCGGTATTTTTTGTAAGCCTGAGCTTTCTTACGATTGGATAAGCAATCAATGTATGGGAGGCGAACATACTTGCCAGTAAGATGGAAGTCTGCATTGTATAATCCAACCAATAATGACCGGCAAAAATTCCTAATATCATTGGGATGCAGAAGGTATACATACCAAACAACAGGCTATTCAATCTGTTTTTCGCGAAATCACCCATATCGATCTCCAGACCTGCCAGGAACATGATATATAAAAGCCCTGCCGTTCCGGATAAAATGATTCCGCTGTCCCTTTCAATTAGATTTAAGCCGTCGGGACCTATTACCGCTCCTGCAAGGATAAGACCCAGAATGCCCGGCACCCTTATCCTTTGAAAAAGCAACGGAACCACTAAAATAATTAGAAGGATAATTAAAAACTTGAGAATGGGATTAACTAGGGGCAGACTTAAGTCTACAAACAGAAGCCCTATCATAATCAGAAGTTTGAGCTGCCCCACGCAGTGAGTACGAGTTTCCTGGAACCTCCGTGATTTCTATGCTCACAAAGATAAATACCCTGCCAGGTTCCAAGATTCAATTTCCCATTAGTTATAGGAATCTGAACTGAGGTTCCCGTAAGTGATGATTTAATATGCGCTGGCATATCATCTGGTCCTTCAAGTGTATGTTTGAAATAAGGCTGATTTTCAGGAACCATTTTATCAAAATGACTTTCAAAATCTTGCCGAACCGTTGGGTCGGCATTCTCATTGATCGCTAGACCTGCGGAAGTATGCTTTATGAACACCTGAAGTATTCCTGAATTTATATTACCTATTTCTGAAAACTGATCTATAATTTCATTAGTAATAAGATGAAATCCTCTCGATCTTGAACGAAGTTTTATTTCTTTTTGATAGAAATTCATTATCAGGTCTTTTGCTCTTTCTTTTTCGCTGCAGGAAAAAGAACATTATTTAAAATTAGCCTGTAGCCCGGAGAGTTAGGGTGTAATTGTAATTCGGTCTTTGGATCTCCTACTCTATGCTGATAATCTTCAGGATCGTGCCCTCCATAGAAAGTAAAGAATCCTTTTCCCTTAACACCATGAATATATCTTGCTTCGCCATTTAGTTTACTCTCACCCATGATGAGAACACCCGGCTTTACAGTTCCGGGATCATAACTTGTGGTTTGTCCCATAAAACCTTTAACCAGTCTTGTATGATTCTGGGTTAGCATCGTTGGTACCACGTCCCATTTTGCTGAATAATCCATAAGGGTAAAATAATCTGTCTCCTTTTGGATCTGTCTTTTGGCGGTCATGTCTATACTGGAAAACTCATAAACCATCGGGCTTCTTTCAAGCTCGAAATCGGTAAACGCAAAGGTCGCATTATAATCGATCTTAGCCTGGTATCCCGGTTCACTGGGATCTCCATCAAACATAGCCTCAGCTATATCAACACCTGCAGCCGCCAACGCGATATCAAAACTATCAGTAGCACTGCACATAGCGAACATGAATCCACCGCCAATAACATAATCCCTGATCTTTAAAGCGACAGCGAGTTTTTCTTCCGATACCTTAGAATAACCAAGTTCTGCTGCCAATTCCTCTGCTTCCTGCTTTTCCTGGATATACCACGGCGCAGTTCTAAATGCCCGGTAAAACTTTCCGTACTGACCTGTAAAATCTTCATGGTGCAAATGCAGCCAATCATATAATAACAGAGCATCATTCAAGACTTCTTTATCGTAGATCGTTTTATAAGGAATTTCAGCATAGGTAAGCGCCATAGTTACAGCATCATCCCAGGGTTTATTGCCTGATGGACTATAAACTGCAATTTTAGGCGCTTTTTCAAGAGAAACAGATTCCATATTCTGTGAAGGGCTATTTATCTCTTCTAAAATAGAGGCGGCATTACTATCACTAATCACCTCAAAATCAACTCCCCTTATCTGACACTCTTTTCGAAGTTTATCTGAATCTGTTATTAAAAATGATCCCCCACGATAATTCAAAAGCCAATTAACATTCAATTGATTTTCTAGAGAATAATAAACAATTCCATATGCTTTTAAATGGTTCCCCTGGGTTTCGGCATCCATAGGGATTAAGACCTTTGCTGCCTGGATTTGAAGGCTAAAAAGTATAAAAAAAGAAAGCAGCAACAGTTGCTTAAAACTGCTGCTGCTTTTAATTTGGTTAGAAATGGAACTTACTTTAGCTGAATTTAGCTTTTTATCATTAGAAAGGAACGTCATTGTCATCATCATCGAAATCTGAATTCATTGAACTTCCAAAAGCCTCGTCGGCGCTTGGGTTTGGTAAATTATAGTTTCCGAAATCATTATCCCCCTCTGCTGCATTCATGCTTGAAGGGATTTCTGATGGGAAACTAAAGTCTTCTAAATTATCAAATTTACCGAGTTCTCCAATGAATTTCAGCCTGATATTTTCCAAACCACCATTACGGTGTTTTGCAACGATGAATTCTGCCTGTCCCTGAGTAGGTGTTCTTTCTTCATCATCCCATTCTTCTATTTTATAATATTCGGGACGATAAATAAATGAAACGATATCTGCATCCTGCTCAATCGCACCCGATTCCCTAAGGTCGGAAAGCAATGGACGCTTACTGCCTCCACGAGTTTCAACTGCACGAGATAACTGAGAAAGAGCAATTACAGGTACATTAAGTTCTTTTGCCAGTGCCTTAAGGTTTCTGGAAATAGTCGAAATTTCCTGCTCCCTGTTCCCTCCTTTTTGATTTCCTCCGGCCGTCATCAACTGAAGGTAATCTATCACAATCATCTTAATACCATGCTGGGAAGCGAGTCGCCTTGCTTTCGCACGAAGGTCAAAAATAGATAGCGAAGGAGTATCATCTATAAATAGCGGTGCCTTTTCTAGGTCTTTCACCTTCACATTCAGTTGTTCCCACTCATGCTGTTCTAACTTTCCAGTTCTTAGTTTTTCTGAAGAAAGACCTGTTTCAGAAGAGATCAAACGGGTGATCAACTGTACTGAAGACATCTCCAGCGAAAAGAAGGCTACTGGGATACCCTGATCTACCGCAATATTACGAGCCATAGAAAGGGTAAGAGCCGTTTTACCCATACCAGGTCGAGCCGCAACAATGATCAAATCTGAAGGCTGCCAACCTGATGTAAGCTCATCCAGTTTTTCGAATCCGGAAGGCACTCCACTCAAACCTTCCTTATTGGAGATCTCCTGAATCTTTTTCTTTGCCTGGATAACAAGACTCTGAGCAGTTTCAGTAGACCTTTTAATATTACCCTGAGTTACTTCATAAAGTTTTGCTTCAGCATTATCCAACAGGTCAAAAACATCTGTTCCTTCATCAAACGCTTCCTCAATGATCTCATTTGAAATCTTGATCAAACTTCTCTGAATATATTTTTGAAGAATGATTCGCGCGTGAAACTCAATGTGTGCAGAACTGGATACTTTTTGTGTTAATTGGATCAGATAATAGTCCCCTCCTACCTTATCAAAATTTCCGTCCTTCTTTAACTGGTTGGAAACGGTTAATAAGTCGATCGCCTCAGAATTATCAAATAATTTCTTTATCGCTTCATAGATAAGGTTATGAGCCGTCTTATAGAATGCTTCAGGCTGAAGAATATCAATTATTTCATCTACCCCTTTTTTATCGATCATCATAGCTCCAAGCACAACCTCTTCTAAATCAACCGCTTGCGGAGGAACCTTTCCTTTTTCTAAGTTTACAACATTAGATTTCTTATAGGTAAAACTCTGGGGGGATGTAATTTTTTCCATATAACGAAAATAGATAATTTGTTAAGGCAATCTTAAAAAAAATCGACTTAGTTACTTAACAGGTAATCAACAATTGACCTGTTGATAAGTAATATTTTGTGTTAATAAGATAAAAAAATCCGAGAGCGATTTCCCGGATTTAACAATGAAGTTATATAAACAAAGGTATCATCCTTTAAAGACTCCCATGGCTAAATATTTATCCATTCTTTTTTCAATCAAATCTTCTGGTGATAAATTTTTAAATTCAGAATAAGCTTTTGAAATCGCAGATTTTACCGTATCGTAAGTTTCCTCTTTATCACTATGAGCACCTCCTAAAGGTTCTTTTACGATTTCATCTATAAGCTTCTGCTTCTTCATATCTGTTGCAGTAAGCTTCAAGGCTTCAGCTGCAGTCTCCTTATATTCCCAACTTCTCCAGAGAATTGAAGAACAAGATTCAGGAGAAATCACGGAGTACCAGGTATTTTCCAACATTAGAACTTTATCACCTACTCCTATACCTAAAGCACCTCCACTCGCTCCTTCACCGATTATAACTACGATAATTGGAACTTTGAGACGCGTCATTTCAAGGATATTCCTGGCAATAGCTTCTCCCTGCCCTCGCTCCTCTGCTTCAAGGCCCGGATAGGCCCCAGGAGTATCAACAAAAGTAACCACAGGAATACCGAATTTTTCTGCAGACTTCATAAGTCGTAATGCTTTCCGATATCCTTCAGGATTTGCCATCCCGAAATTTCTATACTGACGGGTCTTAGTATTGTAACCTTTCTGCTGACCTATGAACATATAACTCTGATCATCGATCTTACCGAGTCCGCCGATCATAGCTTTATCATCCTTGACATTCCTGTCCCCATGCAATTCAAGGAAAGTATCCCCGCATATTGCATTTATGTAGTCCAGGGTGTAGGGTCTGTTAGGATGCCTGGAAAGTTGTACCCTTTGCCAAGGCGTAAGGTTCTTATAAATTTCCTTTTTCTTTTCTTTTAGTTTCTTTTCGATCTGCTTACAAGTAGCAGTTACGTCAACCTCACTTTCTTCTCCAATATTACAAGCTTTTTCATACTGTTCCTGAAGTTCCTTGATCGGTTGTTCAAAATCTAAATATTCCATACGGAT
>CAYWAB010000161.1:0-6127 GCA_964456105.1 uncultured Christiangramia sp.
AAAAATGCTGGATGATTTAATAAAAAAGTATCCCAAAGAGGCTGCCGGTTTTGCTGATATTTATGCTTTTATGGGCAACCGGGAAAAGACCTTTTCTTGGCTGGAAAAAGCGGTAAATGCAAAAGACCCTACTCTGCCCGAAGCGGTATATTACCCCACTTTCAAGAAATTCCACAATGACCCCCGCTGGCAGGAAGTTTTGGAAAAGATGGGCGTCCCAGGAGAGAACGGGATCCCGGGTTATAAAAAACCATAAATATGGGCTTTAAATATTATTTTCAAGAACCTAAACGAAGAAATATATTTAAGGCTGCATTGGCGGGTGGTGGGATGGATTCTATTTCAGGTAATTTCCATTGTTTTTCCTATGTTGAATATTCCCGAATCCATTTCCAAAGAATCCAGGTGGTATCGCTAATTGGTTTTCCTATATGGCTGGTTTTTGCCTGGGTTTATTCAATAAAAAATCCCGGATTACCGGGATTGTTTTTTAAGACGGGTCGATGCTGGTTCCTACTGCCTCCCGTTTGCTTCTTGGTGACTTTCTTGGCATTGTTCCAAAAATATGGTCCCATAGTGGCGAGGATACTCCAAAGGCCCTGTCCGATTCCCTGTAATGATGTATACTATGGTGGTGCCATAAGGTCTTGAGAAAATTATCCGGCACTTTAAAAGCATGTACTGAATAGTGAACGGCGAGGTATCCCGCATAGCCAATAAGGAAGCCTGCTAAAAATCCGAACACATAATCTCCTAATACGGCGCGGTATATAATAAACAGGACTGTGGCAATAATCAAACTAAGCAAAGGAGGCATTGCAAGCCTGGATTTATCCTTTGGATAATCATGGTGCACCCCGTGCATAGTGTATGATATCTTTTTCTTTGTGGGAGTAGTTGCCGGAATATGATAAAGGTATCTATGCATAAGGTACTCCACTAAAGTAAAGAAGAATGTACCGGCAAAGAATAATAATACCATTTCCGGAACTTCGAAACCTTTCTCAAAAATGCCGTAATAAATGAGTGCAACAGCAATCGCTCCAAAAATGATCAAAGGGATTGAAATATGGGTGTGAGTTAGCTTTTCAAGAATTGGATTCTTGAATAATTTTGGAGATCCTTTATGTTTTGGTCTTTTTAGTTTGGTTGATTCCATGATCAAAATTTTTAAAAAAGTCCGTGTAGTTCACCGTCGATCCTGTTTATGATATCACCAAGATCTTCAGGCTTATCTACAAAGTTAATATTGTCAACATCAATAATCAAAAGATTGCCTTTATCGTAATCATGAACCCAGGCTTCATATCTTTCATTCAGTCTGCTAAGGTAATCGATAGAAATCGAGTTTTCATAATCACGTCCCCGGCTATGAATTTGAGAAACGAGATTAGGTATACTGCTTCTAAGGTAAATCAAAAGATCAGGACCCTGGACCACACTTTCCATAAGATCAAATAAAGATTTGTAATTTTCAAAATCTCTATTGGTCATAAGTCCCATTGCGTGCAGGTTAGGGGCGAAAATATAGGCATCTTCATAAATCGTCCTGTCCTGAATTATTTTTTTTCCACTTTCCCTGATCTGCAAAATCTGCCTGAACCTGCTATTCAAAAAATAGATCTGTAGGTTAAACGACCATCGCTCCATCTTATTATAAAAATCCTCCAGATAAGGGTTTTCCAGGACATCCTCGAATTGGGGTTCCCATTTATAGTGTTTGGCCAATAATTTTGTAAGTGTGGTTTTTCCTGCACCAATGTTTCCCGCGATGGCTACATGCATAGTTTTTAATTTACTCCCGGTTAAATTAGGTTGATTGTGAATCTCGATTTTTGAATGAGTAAATATAATAGATTTAGGATAAAACCATGGGAGAATAAGGATACTTAAAATTAAAAATTATAGAAGTGTTTTTAAAATGAAACCTTAAAAAGAAAAATCCCGTAAGCAGGGAGCACATTTGCTAAAGGTCCAGATACAGTCAATGAAATCGGTTAACATATGGAAAAAGAGTCCGATAAAAATTAATCTTATAATCCTATGCTTAACAACGATCATTCCCACTACGTAAACGCTAATTGCGATCTCTGAATGCAATGGATGGAACCCTATACTGCATCGATCAGGATCAAAGATGGGATCAGCCCACAGATGATCCAGATCCACCAGCATAGTGGAGGCCAGAATAAGCCAGTATTTTAGCCAGTTTTTCTTGTCGTAAAGATAGGCGATTAAGGCGATGACAATTAAATGCAGGAAATAATGTACGATCTGCTGCACTTAAGATTTATTTTTTTGCTTATCGGAAGTGTCCTTGTCGCTATCATCCGGTAAGAGTAATTTATTGAGTTTTCTTTCCAAAGCTATGTAACGTGATATTCCCACCACTACAAAAGCCACACAAATAAAGAGGGATAAATACCCTAGCCATTTTATGTGTTCATATTCCTTTATCTGAAGTAAAGCCAGTCCACCTATAAGCAGATACAATGATGCTCGAATATAAGAGAGAACAGTACGCTCATTGGCAAGTTTGGTTCTTTCCAAAGCCAGGTGCTCCCTTAGTAGTTTTTCATCAATGATTCTTGTTTTAAATGGATTGTGAAGTTTTACTCGTCTCATATTAAAATGGAAAAAATATTGGAATTAAAAATGATGCTGCGATCCAGATGATAAAGTTAAGAGGAGTTCCGAACTTTAAAAAATCCCTGAACCTATAATTTCCCGGAGCATAGACCATAGTGTTCACGGGATAGCTTACAGGAGTCATAAAAGTAAGGGAGCAGGCAAACATTACTCCTATAAGGAAAGGTTTATCACTAACTCGCATCGCCTCTGCAAGACTAATGACAATAGGGGTCATTAACGCGGCTGCCGCCTTGCTAGATAGAACATTGGTTGATAAAAATGTAAAAAGGAAAATAAGACTTAGGGTCCACCTGGGATCCATGGATCCCAGGGATTCATAGATCTGTTGTGAAATAATATCAGATCCTCCGGTCTTTTCGAGGGCCTTCCCCATAGAAAGTACACCGGCAATCATAAAGATCACTTTCCATTCTATGGCCTCATAAGCTTCCTGTGGTTTAAGAATGGTTAGGGTAACCAGTAATAAACTACCTACCATCGCACTGATGAGGATGGAAGTGATGTTGAAAGCTGCTGCTCCCACTACTCCCACAACTATTAACAAGGCAGGAATAGCTTTTTTATAATCTACACTTCTCCCCTGATATTCTGATAAGGTTACCACCAGTTTTTCTGACGTGAGCAAGGAGACCGCTTTTTCCGAAGCGAATAGAAGCATCATATCTCCCTCTTTTAGAACGACATTGGAAACATCCTGGGTAATGGTTTCTTTCCGGTGTCTTATCGCAAGGACGGAGGCATAATAAGTACTCCTGAAGTTGATTTGTTTCAGGGATCTGCCGGCAAGTTCAGATCCATAAGGGATCATTACCTCGTAGATCTTTTTTTCCTCATTGGCTCTGGCTGGATTAGGAGGTAACTTGTCATTCGGTTCTACCGCATGCACATCTTCCTTATCACCAATAACTGAGATTCCTTTCTTATTTTTGATTTTGGCCAGATTAACAGGGTCTACGAGTATCCTGATGAGATCGCTCTCACGAAGAACAGTTTCCCCATTGATCTCATAAACCCGGTAATGTTTACGTTTTATTCTTAGGATCTGGATCTTATGATCCTGTACCATTTTCGACTGGGAAATGGGCTGGTCTACATCTTCATGTTCTGGATGCAGTAGAATTTCAGCCATATATCTTTCGGCTTCTTTCTTTAAGCCAAAATTTTTGGGAAGATCCCTTTTCGGAAGTAAGATTGGGCCTACTATAAAAATGTAGGTCATCCCAACTGTAAGGAGGCATAGGGCAACTAAAGAAAATTCGAACATTCCAAAAGCCTGCGATCCCAGTTTCTCGGCATAGCTGCTTACAAGGATATTCGTAGAGGTTCCTATCAATGTACAGGTTCCTCCGAACAGCGCGGAAAATGAAATTGGAATCAAAAGTCTCGCAGGATTAATATTAGCCTCCCTGCAGACTAGTAAGGCAACTGGGATTAGTATGGCAACAACAGCGGAATCATTGATAAATGCTGAAAGGACAGCAGAAGTTATGCATAGTGAAACAAGGGCAAAGAAATAGTTTATCCTTGCGATCTTAATAAGTTTTGCACTAAGTCCATCGATTATTCCCGATTTAAATACGGCGGCACTTACTACGAACATACAACCTAGCGTAATGGTCGCAGGATGATTGAACCCAGAGAAACCCTCTTCAGGACTAAGTACGCCCGAGACAATAAAAAGGGCCATGATGATAATAGAGGTGGTATCTATGGAGAAGTAGTCGCGTACAAACAGGATGATGCCAATGATGATTATCGCAACGGTTAGATAGAGCTCCATTTAAACCAAGTTTAGTTTAAATATACAGTAAGTTTCTATCCGATAAAAGAGTTAACTTTTAAATAAGCTTAAAAATCAGTTGCTTAGATTAAAAAGGAAGTTTTTTTAGGTCCACATTTCCACCAGAGATGATGATACCCACTTTTTTGTTTCTGAAATGTTCTTTTTCTTTA
This sequence comes from uncultured Christiangramia sp., assembly GCA_964456105.1. Classification (GTDB taxonomy): domain Bacteria; phylum Bacteroidota; class Bacteroidia; order Flavobacteriales; family Flavobacteriaceae; genus Christiangramia. Next base: position 4,606 of record CAYWAB010000161.1, read on the forward strand.
AGAACGGCTGCAAGCGCGACTGCACTGGAAGGTTCTACGATAATCTTCATTCGTTCCCATATGAGCCTTAAGGATTGATTTATCTCTTCTTCGGTAACTCTTATTATTTCATCCACATGCTTAAGAATGATTGGGAAGTTTTTATCGCCGAGTTGTGTTTTAAGTCCATCGGCAATTGTGTTAACAGACTCATTTGTTTCAATTTTGCCACTTTGCAGAGATCGCCAGGCATCATCAGCCTCTAAGGGTTCAGCGCCGATACATTTGCAGTTTTCTTTCCCGAAATCTCGAACCGCCAATGCAGTACCGGCGATAAGTCCGCCACCGCCTACCGGGCAAACAATAAAGTCGAGGTCTGGATTATCCTTTAATAATTCCAGGCCTGCTGTTCCCTGACCTAAAATTACATCAATATCGTTGGAAGGATGAATAAAAGTGGCTCCGGTCTCACTCTGGATCCTGGCCGCATTCTCCTCTCGATCCTTAAGAGTAGAAGGACATTCGGTGATTTGTCCTCCATAAGTTCTTACGGCTGCTTTTTTTACCTCAGGAGCTGTATCCGGCATTACAATATAGGCAGGTACTCCAAGGCTTTTCGCGGCAAGTGATAAAGCCTGTGCAAAATTTCCTGAAGAATGAGTTACTACTCCTTTGGACCGTTTTTCTTTGCTTAGATTGAGAATCGCACTGGTCGCACCCCTCATTTTAAAAGCTCCCATTTTCTGAAAATTCTCACACTTGAATTTTAACCTGGCTCCTGCGATATCATCTATTAAAGTGGAGGTAAGAACCGGAGTTTTATGAATATAGGGGTTGATCTTTTCGGCGACTTCTGCTAAAGTTGAGCTTTTGATTTCCAAGCGCATTAATTTTTAAGTGAAAATAAAAAATCCCTCTGAATCTTGAAATAGTTTATTAATCCTCTATGGGAACCGTCAGCATCGGGATTTCGGCTTTTTTTAATAATTCCATGGAAACGCTTTCTTTTAGCAGATTATGTAAAAAGCTGTGTTTATGAGTTCCAACGATTAATAGGTCGATGTTAAGTTTTTTGGCCTCCTCAAGCACTGTCTCCACGGTGGAGCCCTGTATTAGCAGAGCTTCTGAATCTAAATCCTCCGAAATAAAATTTTTACAGATTTCCTGGAGGTTATGATGCTCTTCCCGATATTCTTCAGCTTTAATATCTCTTATGTATTGAGGCCCGGGTTCGTAACCGATAAAATCAGGTTCGGGATCAGCAACATGAAGAACCCAGATCTTTGAATTGAATTTTTGTGCCAAACTTTCCGCATAGGTCATTAGATCTCCAATACTATCATTAAAGTCAACCGCGACCATAATATTCTTCATACTGTCCATTTATAAAAATTTTAATTATCAATATCCTTTATCAAGCTCTACCTTGTTTTTAAGCGGCTCTTCTTCTTTCATTCTTTCGTAGTTCTCTACGATCTGTGGGACTACAGAAGAGGGATTGGTGACACTGGCGATATGAGGGGTGATATTTATTTTTGAATGT
>CAYWAB010000162.1:0-6109 GCA_964456105.1 uncultured Christiangramia sp.
CTAAAAACCGACTAACATGAAAAATTTATATAGTATAATTTTAATTATTTTTATAGGCGTTTCTGCTTTTGGGCAAAAATCTGAGATCCGCGACGGAAATAAGTTTTTCGCCCAGGCCGCATATATTGATGCTGCTGATGCTTATGAAAAAGTAAATGACAAGACCAAGGAGGTTCTTCAAAATCTGGGAGATTCGTATTTCTTCACTAACCAAATGAAAAATGCGCAAGAGGTTTACGAGTTACTTTTCCTTAGACACGAAGGCAATATCGAAGATGAATATAAATTCAGATTCGCGCATTCTTTGATGGCTACCGGAAATTATCTTAGAGCTGATGAATTGATGACCGAGGTTACTGGAAAGACCTGGAACCACAAAAAATGGGCAGGAAAGCTGGACACTCTTGTTCCTCATAAATTTCAGTACGATCAGGTAATGAATAATCAATCCTCATCAGATTTTGGGATTGGCTTCTACGGGGACCGGGTTGCATTTGCATCTACCAGAAACCAGGAAAGACCTATTTATCCATGGAACAAGCTTCCTACATTAGATCTTTATAGCGCCAAAATGAATGATGAGGGCAAAATGACCGATATCGTTCTTTTTTCTGATAAGATCAACACAGACGAACATGAAAGCTCTGCTACATTCAGTCAGGACGGGAATGTAATGTTCTTCGATAGGACCAATGAGAAAAGAGTAAAAAATGAAGATGACGTTCGTGTTGCCCACATTAGCATCTATCGTGCAGAAAAAGTAAATGGGGAATGGACCAATATTGAAAAACTTCCATTTAGTAGTGAAGAATATTCAGTGGAACATCCTAGTTTAAGTGCAGATGGAAGCAAACTTTACTTTGCGAGTGATATGCCTGGCGGAAGCGGAAGTTTCGATATCTATGTAGTAGACATTAATGATGATGGAAGCTACGGGACTCCAAAGAATTTAGGCCCGGGAGTAAACACTCCTCATAGAGAGCAATTCCCATTCATTAGCGACGAAGGTATTTTATACTTCACCTCTGATGGTTTACAAGGTTTCGGTAATCTGGATATTTTCAGAACAGAAGGAGACTTTTCAACTTCAGAAAATCTTGGAAGATCCATCAATAGCGGTAATGATGATTTCGCTTTTGTAATAAAGGAAAATGAAGAAAAAGGATATTTCGCTTCCAATAGAAGAGGTACAGATAACCTTTACCAGTTTACCAGAGAAGAGAACATCATTGTTGAGGCTCCAACAGTTGTTGACGAAACCAGCGGTCAGGATATCATCCCGATTGATGGAAGTAAAATCTATTTCGATTTTGACAAAGCAACAATTAAAAAGGAATCTGAACCTGTGCTAGACTCTGTTGTGACTTATATGAACGATTATCCGAATATCAAGGTGAAGGTAGAATCTCATGCTGATGCTAGAGGATCGGATAAGTACAATATGGATCTTTCTCAAAGAAGGGCGGCTTCAACGGTTGAGTACCTTGTGAAAAAAGGAATCGATCGCAGCAGATTAAGCTCTGAAGGTTTCGGTGAGAACAGACCGGTTAACGATTGTACTAAACCTGGAATCTGTACAGAAGCAGAATACGCTAAGAACAGAAGAAGTGTTTTTGTAGTATCTAACCGAAAGGGTACTATGAAAGAATGATTTGGATCACGAGAACTAGATTGAGAAAACCTAGTACTAACTAACCAATTAATACGAAAAGCCTCACAATAAGTGAGGCTTTTTTAATACAGATTATTCAGGTGGGTATCCGTCGAGTGCTTTATTTACTATTTTATCAAATCTTTGCTGACGGGACTCAGGTGAAGCATTAATATCAAAGGGTGCCTCTACAACAGCCTGCCAAACAAGATTATCTTTTTTAACATCAATAAAATCGAAGGTTAACCTTAAAAACGTATCCATCTGGCCAACTGGAATGCCTCCAGAAACCCCTACTCCAACGTTTCCACCTCCTCCACCTAAGCCAATGCCTACACGACTACGGTTATCCTGTTCAAATCGCTCGGTATAAACATTTATGTATAGATCGGGAGAATCGGATACAACAAGACCTTTATCCTTCAAACCCTTATCAAGGCTCTCGATAAGCCTTTTTTCATCCAACTGACTAAGGCCTGTTCTAAAATCAGGAAAAAATGCATAGGAAGAATATTCTGAAAAACTTACTGACTGGTCATAATCGTAAAAAACCTGTGGCGAATTGCATCCCAGGATAAACAGTAAAAGAAGAAAATATTTATAGCGTCCCAAAACCTATTTTTACTAAAATTAGGTAAAATAGGTAGGAGACTTAACCTGTTTAACAGGATTTAAACAGCTTCTTTATTAAGCATTTCCCACAATTTATCTTTAAGCTGGGTAAGCCCCGTTTGTGCTACAGAAGAAATAAATATATACGGAAGTTTTAGTTCTTTATCCAACTGTTCCCCAAGTTCTGCTTTTAGTTCGTCATCAAGAAGATCACTTTTTGAGATGGCTATTAGTCGGTCTTTATCAATTAATTCAGGATTATAACGCTTAAGTTCGTCCAATAAAACTTCATATTGCTTTTTTATATCTGCTGCATCGGCCGGAATCAAAAATAACAAGGTCGAATTACGTTCAATATGCCTTAGAAATCTATGACCTAAGCCTTTTCCTTCAGCAGCCCCTTCGATTATTCCAGGAATATCTGCTATTACGAAGGTTTTAAAATCACGATATTCTACAATTCCCAGATTAGGCTTTAGTGTGGTGAATTCGTAATCGGCAATCTTCGGTTTAGCCGCTGTGATCACAGATAATAAAGTAGATTTTCCCGCATTTGGAAATCCTACCAAACCGACATCTGCAAGGATCTTAAGTTCAAGAGTAATATCTATCTGTTTACCATCTATTCCCGGTTGAGCATATCTCGGTGTCTGATTTGTAGAACTTTTGAAGTGCCAGTTACCCCGGCCTCCCATTCCACCTTCTGCTACGATAAACTCCTGGCCATCTTCTGTAATCTCTTTTATTACCGCATTCGTTTCAGAATCCCTAATCACCGTTCCCAAAGGGACCTCAACATAAGCGTCTGCCCCATCAGCACCTGTGCTTCTTTGCTTGCCCCCATTTTCCCCGTGTTCAGCCTTTACGTGACGCTTAAATTTTAAATGGTATAAAGTCCAGAGATTTTTGTTCCCTTTTACGATAACATGTCCGCCACGACCACCATCTCCACCATCCGGCCCTCCTTTTGCTATGTATTTCTCTCTATGAAGATGGGCAGAGCCCTTTCCTCCTTTCCCGGAGAACACATGCATTTTTACGTAATCAACAAAATTCCCTTCAGTCATTCTTAATGTTTCATTAATTTATCAATCACAATACTTAATCGCTCTGTGATCTCTTCGATACTTCCTACTCCATTCACTCCGTAGTATTTGTCCTGTTTTTGGTAATAATTTTTAAGTACCGCAGTTTCATCGTAGTATACTTTTATTCTATTACGAATCACACTTTCGTCAGCATCATCGGCCCTTCCAGATGTTTTTCCTCTTTCCAGTAATCTTTGCACAAGGATATCATCCTTCACTTCCAGAGCGATCATGGCATGAACCTCTGTCCCTTTGGTTTCAAGAAATTCGCTTAGGGCATCTGCCTGAGCCTCAGTACGTGGAAATCCGTCAAAGATAAAACCTTTAGCATCCATATTCTTTTCCACCTCAGCTTTCAGCATTTTAATGGTCACTTCGTCTGGAACAAGCTGACCTTTATCAATATACGATTTCGCGCTTTTTCCTAGCTCTGTTTGATTCTTAATGTTATATCTGAAAACGTCTCCGGTTGATATATGAACAAGGTCATATTTATCTTTGAGGATTGAAGCCTGAGTTCCTTTACCTGCTCCCGGAGGGCCAAACAATACTATATTAGTCATTTTAATCTATTTTGCGTTTATATACTTGTGTAAGATTTCGTCCCAAACCATCATAATCAAGACCAAATCCCACAATAAATTCATTAGGTATTTCCAGGCCTATGTAGCCAACCTGAATTTTCTTTTTATATGCTTCAGGTTTAAAAAACAAGGTAACTACTTTATATTCTTTAACTTCAGCATTCTCAAGAATCCTATCTAATGCTACCAACGTATTGCCTGTATCAACAATATCTTCCAGAACAATCACTATTCTGCCTTTAAGTTCCTGATTTAATCCCAAAAGGGTTTTAACTTCCCCTGCGCTTTGAGTACCTTGATAAGATCCCAATTTTACAAAATTCACTTCGCAGTTGCCCTTGAAACGTTTAATGATTTCGGAGGCGAACATAAAAGATCCATTCAAAACTCCAAGAAAAACAGGATTTTCGGTTCTGAATTCAGCATTTAATCTTTCCGAAATACCATCGATAGCATTGATTATTTCTGCTTCTGAAATAAATGGTTCAAATTCAAGGTCGTGTAGCTTGAGCAAAATTGTAATTTTAAAAGGGCAAAGATAAACAATCTCAACTAGCTCACAGTCCGGATTTATTTCCATTTATGTATTGCAGGAATTACGAATAACTTATTTTTGCGAAAAGCCAATTGAAATCATGGTAAATTACTTCTCTTCAGATTTTAAACTTGCAATCCTTGGTGGTGGACAACTAGGAAAAATGATGCTATATGAAACAAGGAAATATGATATACAAACCCTTGTTTTAGATCCCAGTTCCGAGGCTCCATGTAGAATTTCCTGTAATTATTTCGAACAGGGAGACCTTATGGATTATGAAACGGTTTTGAATTTTGGCAGAAAGGCCGATCTTGTTACTTTTGAGATCGAAGGTGTTAATATCGAGGCGCTTAAGCAATTGGAGTCAGAAGGAATCAAAACTTACCCTTCAGCCTCTACCCTTAGTAAGATCCAAAATAAAGCAAATCAAAAGAAATTTTACAGGGAGAAAGGAATTGCCACGGCAGATTTTGCTGTTTTCGATACACTTGAAGAACTTAAAAAGGCAATAAAAGAAGAGAAAGTTGCTATCCCTTTTGTATGGAAAAGCGCTACTGGAGGTTATGACGGTAAGGGTGTCTCGGTTATAAAAGACGAAACAGATCTCAAACAGCTTCCAAAAGGTGAATGTATTGCAGAGCATTTAATTCCTTTTAAAAATGAACTTGCCGTAATAGTTGCCAGGACTCCTTCGGGAGAGATTAAAACCTATCCTGTAGTAGAAATGGAATTTCACCCAACTGCAAACCAGGTAGAATATGTAATCTGCCCTGCCCGTATCGATGACCATATTGCTGAAAAAGCCAGAAAAATGGCTGAAAAAGTTTCTGAATCTTTTGAACATGTAGGACTTCTTGCAGTGGAAATGTTCCAGACAGAAACCGATGATATTCTGGTGAATGAGGTTGCTCCGAGACCGCATAACAGTGGACATTATAGCATAGAGGCCTCCTATACTAATCAATTTGAACAGCATATCCGTGCTATTCTTGATCTCCCATTGGGTAACACAGACAGTAAAGTAGGTGGAATTATGGTAAATTTGGTTGGAGCAGAAAATTACGAAGGCGAAGTCCAATACGAAAATATAGAAAATATTATGGCGATGGAGGGAGTAACTCCTCATATCTACGGAAAAAAAATAACCCGTCCATTTAGAAAAATGGGACATGTCACGATTGTAAACAAAGATCTTTCAATTGCCAGGGAACTTGCCGAAAAAGTGAAGAACAGTATTAAAGTCATCAGTAAAAAAAAGTAAAAAATGGGAAAAGTTGCAGTTATAATGGGAAGCACCAGTGATATGCCTATTATGCAGGAGGCTATCGATATTCTAAAGGGATTCGATATTGAAGTAGAAATTGATATCGTTTCAGCGCATAGAACTCCAGAGAAACTTTTCGATTTCAGTAGAACTGCACATGAAAAAGGCATTAAGGTAATCATTGCAGGTGCAGGTGGAGCAGCACATCTTCCAGGCATGGTAGCCTCTCTTTCTCCTCTACCGGTCATAGGTGTTCCTGTAAAATCCCGAAATTCCATAGATGGATGGGATTCCGTTCTTTCCATCCTTCAAATGCCGGGCGGTGTTCCGGTAGCAACCGTTGCACTGGATGGAGCAAAAAATGCCGGAATT
>CAYWAB010000163.1:0-5951 GCA_964456105.1 uncultured Christiangramia sp.
CGTTCTTTATAAAAATAATTTTTTGCGGCTGAAAAAAATATAGATCGGGAAAATGGAGTCCGTCAAAATTTGAAGATTTCAGGTTTTCCACGTCATTTTTAAGATCATAACTTAAGTATCCAAAGATCCAGTCGGCAGTGGATTCCTGGTATTCCCTCAGTTTGTTGAAGGCATCAGCATAATCGGTTTTAACAGCGGTGAAAGCTTCTACAGCGAGAATAGCTTCATATTCCCCTGTCTTCAACTCATATTCATTGCTGTCTAACCAGGCAATCTCAGCATATTGCCTTCCCCAGGCTAATAAATGTTCTTTAAATTTTCCCGGATTTTCTACAGAAAAAATTCTGGAAGTGCGCACTTAACTTTCAATTTGATGTTCAAAGGTAACCGAGACTTTTCTATTCATCAAAAAAGATTTTTTTTAGTCATAAATGAATTCATATCTATTTTAAAAGATATATGGCATGTGCGTTCAGCCTGTATTCTTATTAGCCCTACAAAATACCAGCTCTAAGTCTCTATCTCTCATTAAGTTAAACAATAGTTAAAATTTTAGTGTAGGACAAAAAAAAATAAAACATAAAAAAAAAAAATATAAATTTACCTAACAATTTTGTAATTAGATTAAATGGCATAATTCTACTTTCGCTACTTCGATTATCACATTTTACCGCCCTAAAACGTGGATTTATAGAATTAAAAATCCCCTATTATTCTCAAATTAAGTAGCATTTTAGGATCGTATACTAACCGTAAAGAAATATTTTCTTTTCCTTGTCCCCACTCAGGAAGTCTTGAAAATCGAATTTTACAAAGTAGGCCAACGGGTTTTTGGAAGATTTTTTAAGATAATTCAATTCTATGAATATTTTGAACGCTTGGTACTCAAGGGTACGATTTTATACTCTAATTTTGAGTTTTATTTTTGTTTCCCCCTGGATCTCCCCGGTTCATGCCCAGACTACAACTCAAACCATTCCTGCGGGCTCCTTTGCTGTGAATATGGGTGTTACACCCCAAACTATTGGCAATGGTCTTAAACCATATGGGATGATTTATGATCTTATAAAGAATTATAATGTCCCTGTGCAATGGGTTATTAATCCTGCAAAAGCTAAAGAAGGAATTGATTTTACACATAACGGTGTGTCCTATCGTGGGGGAACTTTTATTATTAGAGCTGAATACAGAACCGCCGCAGTAAATAGTAGAATAACATTTTGGCAGAGCCAGGGCGTTGTTGGAAACACTACTATTTCCAGTATCTCTGTGCCGGTTTATAATACATTTCAGTCTGTTCCAAGATTTACACTGGATTTAAAAAATGGTTCTATTGCCGCTGGGTATTTAACAAATGCGGGAATCCCAACATCTGCCGCTACTTATAAATTACCTTCTGAACTTAATGCCTGTGATGATATTTTCACTATGCCTCACGCAGATCCTGTTTGGTCTACTCATGGAAATTTACTGGAGTGGAATGATATTTATAACGGAGCTATTTGGGCAGCCTGCCATGCGGTGAGTGCATTGGAAGATATGTTCAACCCTGCCAACCCTTCTGAACAAACAAATTTCCTTTCACTTAAAACTCAAACCGCTACCGGAACAGGGCCATGGTCTCAAAATGCCCTTTTATTATGGGGGAATCACAGTGGACCTTCAATTCCTTTTATTACCACCCAACCAACCAATCCGGTCATGCAATATATGGGCACAACAGACCTGGCCCATCTAAATGGGTCTGAACAGGTGTATCTACCAGTACGTAATGGAGGCTGGCGACCCACGACAGATGTTCTGGTTTATGATCCTACACAGGTGGATGTGCCTCTAAATTCTTCAGGCCCAGCCACTTTAATTGCTTATGGACCAGCCTTTGGAGATTCTTCCAGAGGAAAAGTAATGTACGAAGCGGGACATAGTCATAATAAAGGTACAGCCGGCGATATAGCCGCTCAAAGAGCCTATTTTAATTTCGCCTTTCTTACTACCCAGGAAAAAAATCCTAAAGTTACCACCTCCAACATTCCTTTAATGCCCCAGGGTGGTATTACTTATAATAATCTTTCTGCAAATGTTTCATCAGCTATTCCATCCGGTCCTTATGTTTATGAATGGGTTTCAACATGTGCAGGAACTTTTTCGAATCCTAATGGTCCAACAACCAGTTTTACACCAACTCAGGTAACTTCTAATACTCCCTGTGTAATTCAGGTGAAAATAACAGATGCCTGTGGAAGAACTACTTTCCAATCTACCGAAGTAACCGTAGTACCTGGTCCACGACCTCCAGTGGCGAATAATGATTCTGCACAAATTCCCGCTGGTTGTTCAAGTGGTATTACTCCAGTCTCAATAAATATACTGGCAAACGATTTTGATCCCGATGGTGATCCAATAACCACTCAGCTTATTAATCCCACCAATGCCTCTCAATACGGCACTACTTTTACTACAGGTGCAGGTGTATGGACCCAGGTAGCAAATGGTCAGGTAACCTTTGAACCTTTTACAAATTTCGCTGGTATAGCAACTATCGATTACCGGGTTTGTGACAATTCTCCTTCGGGACCTCCAGTCAACGGGCCTTTATGTTCCATCGCCACTATTAGTGTAGGCGTAGGAACTCCTGATTCTAACGGATGTTATCCGAATAGTGTCTATGGGGTCCAGGAAACATTATTGATTCCTCTAGACAACCTGATTAGTCAAACCGGAACCGGCGCTACTACTGCCGGTGCTGCTTTAGACGAAGCTGAAGGCACTTATACTACTGCTGGAACCGATTATCTTAACTTTGGAACCAATACTAGTAATAATATTGTTCTCGCTATAGGTAAAACCTTAAGGGCTCGTGACAGAATAATTCTTAACTGGTCTAAAGGAGGCACGGCTTCATCAACAATTCGACTGGAGTATGCTACTTCTGCAACGCCTTCCTCATGGACTCTGGCAAGCACTTATACAAATACAATAAATGGAACTGGTGCTACGGCCGATCAGGAAAATACTTTCACTTTACCTACCGGAGCTTCTGGTATTACCCATGTTAGAATAAGCTATAGCGCCGGTACTGCAGTTTGGCTGGATGCTGTTAGATATGAATTTCTGAATTGTGTTAGCAGGGTTCCTAATCTTGAATCTGATCAGATCACAGTTCTTCAGGATGTCCCTACAATTATCCAGGTTTTGGAAAATGACAGCGACCCTGCCGGAAGCGTACTTACAGTTAAAAGAATTACAAGCTATCCAACCAGAGGAAAAGTTAGTGTTAATCCAGATAATACGATAACCTATGTCACCCAGAACAATCCTGGCGGAACAACAGATAGCTTTAGCTATGAAGCTTGTAACGCTGAGGGTTATTGTACAACCACCACCGTTAATATCAATATAGCATTACACGGGTGTAGTACAGGCCAATATAAAGCAGCACCTCCAACAGGTTCTGTTACCCGAATTTTTCAATTTGGATACACGGGTACAAATGCATTTAGTGGTAATAGCACAGCGGCAAATTTTAGAGATACACACATTCGTCAAAGTAACCCAACCAACAACTATGGTGGAAACACCAGAATTAGAATAGGGAATACTACTGCAAACCGCGGACTTTTTCATTTTGACCTAAGTACTATTCCTCCAGGAGCAATTATACAATCAGCTGTGTTCTCAATGTTTAAGGATGGAGGAAATAATGACGCTCAGGCCGTAAATATACATAGGGTTACCAATCCTTTGAGTATTGCATCTCCTACCTGGGTTGAAAATCAAACCACCTGGAATATTAGAAAAACAGGAATTAACTGGTCTTCTGCAGGTGGAGATTATAATTCAACCGTTGAAGCTAGTACTGTGGTACAAGCTAATAAGGTGAGGTATTACTGGAATATTCCGGCTATGGTTCAAGGCTGGGTGAATTCACCAACAACTAACTACGGCTTTCTTGCAAAAACTACTGAATCAATAAATTCCCGGCATGAGTTTAGACCTCGTGAAGATGGAACTCTTTCTTTCAGACCTTCATTAACCATTACGTATATTGAACCTGTACCTTGTGCTGCAATACCAAATAGAGCGCCTTTGGCTAACCCCGATGTTGCAACTACAAGTGCGGCTTCTGCAGTTGCAATTCCTGTATTAGCAAATGATTTTGATGTGGATCTTGCTCCCCTACCAAATACCATTTCTATAAGTAATCCAGCAGTATCAATAGTTGGAGGCGGTACTGCGGTTATTAATCCAAATAACCCTTCGCAGATATTATATACCCCAAACCCATCATTTACAGGAACAGCTAGAATTACTTATTCTATCACCGATGGTTCTTTAACCGATACCGCTGTGATTCATGTTACGGTATTAAATTCACCACCAGTTGCGAACAGTGCTACACTGAATATTTTAAGTAGTCAGACCGCCAGTTTCAATATTACCAATAACGTAAACGACCCACAAAATAATCCTTTACAACCGGCAACAATTTCAATTACTCCACAAAACGGGGAAGCAACAATAACAAATGGAGTTTTAACTTATACTCCAAATCCCGGATTCTTCGGGACCGACACAGTGACCTACCAGGTATGTGAATCTACAAATGTGCTTGATTGTAATTCAAGTACATTATGTGGCACCGGTAAAATTACTATCAACGTACAGAATGCTCCTCCCACTTTCACCAATGCCATAAGTGTCAGTACTACCCAATGTCAGCCAGTTTTAATAGATGTTCTAAGCCTTGGCGGATTCAGGGATCCGGATGGAGGGCCACTCGAAATAACCAGCGTATCAAATTCGGTAGGTGGAACAGTGGTAAATAATAATGGGCAGACCTTAACCTTTAACCCTGCCAATGGTTTTGTAGGGAATGCCAGCTTTACTTTTACAGTTTGTGATTTAGCAACACCAAGAGCTTGCACCACGGTAAGCAGTACCGTGGTAATCGTACAGAGTGGTACTCCTCAAAACCTTGCTCCTGTTACTACTAATGATATAGGAGAACCCACTTTTATTGGGGATATATCTTATATTCCTGTATTAGAAAATGACAGGGACCCAGAAGGCACAAAACTTACATTATCCTTACCAACGAACCTTAACATGACCCCTCAAAATGCAGGTACTGTAAGCGTTGAGGGTAACCAAATTGCTTTCACTCCTAACCCAGGGTTTACCGGAGAAGTTTCCTTTGATTACCAGGTGTGTGATGTGGCGCCCACAGTTTCTCCAAACTGTACCCCTTTAACTTCTAAATGTTCAATAGGAAGAGTTTTCACTTCGATTGTGAATCAGCCTCCGTTTGCGAGTGATGATAATGTCAGGGCTCCTTTTAACTTAAGTACTATTTTTAATGTTCTTGCAAATGATCTCGACCCTGATGGTCAGCCTATTTCCCTTACTGCTTTCGGTCCTAATTCTAGTAATTTAACTAATTCTTCCAGTCCTTCAACCACTTTGCAAGGGGGCACTATAAGCTTTGTAAATGGTCAGATACAGTACACTCCACCTTTAAACTTTACAGGTACCGATAGCTTCAGCTATAGGATCTGCGATAATGCTGTACCTACACTTTGTTCTGTAGCCACCGTAACCATTCAGGTTGGATTACCTATAGATCTGTCATTAACCATGACAGGTACACCTACCACAACTACGGTTAACGGCCAGGTAGTGTTTACGCTTAAATTAAACAACAGCCCTTCTTATGGCCCGGCTACTGGAGTTTCAGTTATTGCCCAATTACCTTCTGGTTTAACTTTTGTAAGTAGTAGTGGTGGAACTTATGATCCGGCATCAGGATCCTGGTTTGTTGGTAATCTTGCCACGGGAGCTTCGACCACGCTTACAATTACTGCCACCCTTAATACAAGTGCAGGAGCCACTTTTATTGCTGAAGTAGGAACAGCAAATGAGGTTGATGTAGATTCTAAACCTTTCAACCGAGT
>CAYWAB010000164.1:0-5906 GCA_964456105.1 uncultured Christiangramia sp.
GGTTTTCTAACGCTCCTAACTTGTTGTTTACTTCGGTTTGCAGGTTCTTAACCTCAATATCTTTTAAACGTTGTTTTGTGTGGTGGTTGTTCCAGTAATCCCGTGAAACCTCTATTTTAGTTTTGCCTCCAATAACAAAATCTTTGTCATTGTGCCTAAATAGTAACCGTAAGTTTAAAGGTGCTTTTTCCCGTGTAGATCGGTAAAGAAAATTAACAGTAGCCATACAAGTAATAATTTGAACAATACAAATCTATTAAATTTGTACGGTAGTTGTACGGTAAACTGCAATTAATATCAAAGGATTAAAAATGATTATTAAATAAATAGTTCCTGTAATCCCTAGTAATTACTGAATTTATAAATAACTTTACAGGAAATTGAGGCAATTAGGAGAGTTGAGATTTTGCGTATTAGTGTTGCCTCCGACTCCACGATCATTCACAACTGCGTTGTGATTTAAAACTAAAAAATCCTGCCGAGTTTACTCGTGCAGGATTTTGTGTTTTAAAGCACCCAGACCACAGGGATGGGCAGTTGTAATTGCAGGACTGGATTCACTAGGGGAAGGCGACGCCAGCCCTTCCTACTCCACGATCAAGCGTAGCTAAGCTGCGGAATAAAACAGGAAAACCTGCTAAGCTTTTTTGCTTTAGCAGGTTTTTTTGTTTTAAGACATGAGAATCGCCGGGATGCTAAGGCTAAGCTGTATTGGTGGTATTGGATTAATTTGAGGAAGCTGAGCTAACCCTGAAATGCTATAGCAATTCGCAGCTGTGTTGTGAATAAAAAAATCTGTCATTATTGATATTCGATCCATGAAGTCATACAGATTAATGAAAAAGAAAATATACATTAAAATCTACCTACTAATTTCCTAAAAATACCATCTAGATGGTAGATAAAACCCAGCTATGAAGGTATTTCCTGAAAAGTATTTCATCCAGAACTTTGTCTTAAGAAATTTAGCTATTCCTGCTATCTTAAAACTGGCAACCTATGGAACCTTTTTATTTAATCTTTGAAAACTTTAATGCTGAGTCGATAAGCAGCTTCTTCGATATTAACTGGGATATATTTCACAGTTTCAAACAGGAGGTCTTTTCGTTATTGAATAGCGTTCTAATACCCGATTCTTTGGCCGGTTTAATTGAAATGATACTTAATAAAATTACCGGTATTCAAACTGAAAAGGATAATTTCCTGGAAACATATTTTACTGAATTCATCCAGTGGATCTCCCAGGCAGGAACTGGTGTTTCATCAGAAATCAGCCTTAATCACCAGAACCAGGCTATAAAAACTGTATAAGATGCAATATTATAGTTTTAAAGATATCGTTCTTGCGGAAAACGATGATTTTATACTAAGTTCTGATCCTTCCGGGAATATCCTTTATCAGGAACAATTAAAAGGTCACTCTTTAAGCATTTTTGAAGTAAAAGAGATATTAAGGGCACTTTCAGCGCACCGGTTCAGATTTTACATTATAAAAGTGAATAATGGTAAACTTTTACCTCCTGAAGACCAAACCTGGGTAGAAAGGCTTAACCTCAAGAGATTACTCAATGCAGGAATTTCCAATGTTGCCTATATCTCGCCTTTGAACGTATTTAATAGCCTGGAATTGGAAAGGGAGGTGGAACCGGGAAAAAACTTCAGGATAAAGATCTTTAAAGATATCAAAGATGCTATTCACTGGTGGGAAAAAATTATAAAGGAAGAATTGACCTCATCCAAAAGCGAATCTTAGAACTCCTTTTAGGCCTTAAATTAAAACTAAACAAAAGCATAAGCTTTGAAAACGCAAAAAATAAAGACCTATACCTCAGCAATTTATTTTTAATCAGGAGATTTTTGTTTCGGTTTTTGAACTACTTTTAGTACTCAGTTGGTAAAACAATTTTAAATAGGTACACTCCTTTAAATTTTAATGTCTGGTCAATATCTAACCGCCTCCAGGAATGCTTCAGAAAAGATTCTTGGCCGAAAAAAGGAACTGGAATTAGTTTCTGATTTTCTTTCCCAATCCCATAACATAGGAACTGCGTTATTCCTATTTACAGGTCCTGCGGGAGTTGGTAAAACAAGCCTTATAAGGACAGCCCTGGAAAACTATTATGAAAACAACTGCTTTAAGCTCTATGGAAAATTCGAGAACCATAGGGAGAACGGACCTTACTCAGCATTCAGACAGGCTTTTGCTACTTGGGGTCAACAGATCTTGCTCCTGTCTGATGAGGAATTTGATACCCTGAAGGAAAGATCAACATCGGCTCTTCAAACCAATATAACAGCCATAACCGATGTATTCGGAGAACTTGAGGTCTTTTTCAGCCGTAAGAACATTATTAAGAATGATTTTCAGGTTTACCCCCACCAGGTAAAAGCACGATTTTTATACTTCCTTAAGAAATTCCTCAGAAGTATTACAGCACTTGGCTACCAGATCATTATTTTCCTGGATGACCTTCAATGGGCCGATTCTGCTTCTCTACTTCTTCTTGAGGAACTGGTAACAGGAAACGACATTCCCGGCCTTGTATTCATAGGTGCTGCCAGGGAGGAACTAGAAAAATCAGCGGTAAAAGATCATTTATTCAAAACTTTTAAGAACGAACGAAATGTGCGGTTCATTTCTTTAAAACCCCTTTCCAGGAATACTGTAGGAGCCATGATCCCCCAGGAATTGAGTCTCTCCAAGCAGAACAGGGAAGATCTCCAGAATTACCTATGGCTTGAGAGTGGAGGAAATCCTTTCCGAATCACCGAGATCTTAAGGATCATTCAACGAGAGGGCAAAACAAGATTAAAAATTGAAGATCCCGATTTCTGGGAAAATCTACCAAAGCTGGGAAGTACAGAAGATTCCATTGATTTCGTCCGGGAACGATTAAATGAGCTTCCTTTTCATCAATTACAGGTGATTGCTCATGCCTCCTGTTGGGGATATTCCTTCGATCCTGAATTGCTCAAAAATATTCTGAATTTAACGGAAAAAGAGATCATCAAACATCTAGATGACCTTATTAGAATGGACGTACTCATAAAGAAAGGCGGGGTTTTCCTTTTTACCCACGATACCATCTTTTCGGCGGCAAACTCACTACTTTCAGACGCAGAAAAATCTGATGTTCATCGTAAAACAGGGCTGTTCCTGCTTCAAAAGCTCAGTAATTACGAAAGTCAGGATTTTTTCAAGGCAGTAAACCATCTTAACAAATCTCATAAGCTTTCAGGTTCAGCTAATCTATTTTCAGAAGAACATATCCTGTTGAACCTTCATGCTGCCAGGCTGGCCATTAATAAGACCGCCTTTGAAATGGCTAATAGCTATTTTGCCTTTGCAGACCGGATTTTCCAAAAAGAATCTCCAGATGTAAAATTATCTGATCCTAAGCTGATCGCCATTTTTAAAAGCGAATACATACCGGCCTACACTTTGCAGTTCCTTATCCATTTTGGATATGCCGAGACCTCATTTTTGTTGCTTAGGTTTGAGGACGCCCTTAAATCTGTTGGACAGGCATTGGAAATAAAGTCTAGCCGACATCAAAGATTGCAGGCGACTCTCATTAAAACGATGATCTGCTCTGCACTTATTCACCAGAAGAACATTCCTCATATCCTCGCCGACGGATTTAAAAGCCTGGAAAGGATACTTGCAGAGTATGGTATAGTAATTCCATCAGATCTTGAGCTTATTAAAAAAGAGTCAGCTTCAGACTGCGCTACCCTGAGCCAACAAGCTTCGAAACTTAAGGTAGATTCCGGATTTTCCGAATTGATCAATCCGGATCCTGAGTACCACGATTTGATGAACCTTGTGGCCACTTCCATGACCTTTGTATATTATATGGATCCCCACAAGAGTTTGTACATGGTCTCTAAGACCCTGCTCCTCACCCTGGAGAAAGGTTTAGCGCCTGTAACTCCTGTATTATTTTCGGCAAGCTTCTTTACCGCGTTTTTTAGCGAAGAGAACAGGAACCTGGCACATTTTCTTGGCAAGATTTCATTAAAAATGATAGAAAGTGAACCTTTTAAGAGCTTTTCCTATATGGTTCATTATGTCGCGATCCTCAACTTTTACACCTGGCACCATCATTACAGGGATTGTGTAACCAAGTTACTGGAAGGAGCTCAACAAGCTACAGAAGCCGGTGATTCTCATTACGCCTCGTTTTGTCATACCATCGTTAGGGTGCTCGATTCTTACCGGGGAAAAAATCTCCAGAAACATATGGAGGACTGCGCTAAGAATGAAAGTGAGCATCACGTATTCTTTATTAGTGGTACGGATAATACGCTTTCTAAATACCTGACGGGTAATACCGGTGGATTTGCCTCAGGAGATTTTCAATTTCCAGAAGGGATCCTTGCGGAATCAGATCATAACCTTACTTCCCGGTACAACTACCTTCTGGCTCTTGAAAAATTGAACTACACAGCCAATTTCTTTGAGGCCGCGGTTATAGCAGGAGAACATTGTGACAGGCTGGATTACGTGGGCAAAGGATTTCAGATAGAAGTAGAGCATTTTTACTTTTATTCTCTTAGTTTGCTACAGCAGGCATACCTTGATCCTGATCAACTATCAGAAACCCTCACCAAAGTAGCTCCAAAACTTGAAGAAATGGAGAGACTTGCCGGTTTTGGATCAGGGAACTTTTTACATAAAGTATATCTAATTCAGGCTGAAATAGCCAAATGCAAAGGGGATTTTGAACAAGCTACGCTTCTTTATGACCAGGCAATCCTGGAAGCAAAAGAACAGGAATTTGTACAGCATGCCGCTATTGCTGCTGAACGTGCGTTTGAGTACTACCGGGATAAGAACCGTCCTGCCCAGGCCTCCTATTATTTGAGGAAAAGCCTTAAATATTATACGGAATGGGGCGCTCTAGCAAAAGTCGAGCAACTAATGGAAAAATACAGATCCTATATTCCGGAAAAGAAATCTTACAAACCGCTTAATGCCGCCAATAACTTCAGGATCATTCGCGAGATTCTGGAACAAACCGTACCGGGGAGAGATCACTCTCTTAAAGATCTCTCTGGAAAGCTGGTCTCCCTAATCCTGAAAGAAGGCAGCGCACAAAAGGTTGCGATCCTGCTTTTTGAGGAAAACAGCTGGAGATTAATGGCTCTAGCACCCAACCGGGAAAATCTTCTTAGGATGAAATTATCTAATCTTAAGGAAGAACTACCGGTAAGTATTCTCAATTACAGTATTAAAAAAGGAGAGAAGATTGTGCTTCAAGATTTTACAAGGGAAGCTTTGTTTGCCGCCGATCCCTATCTCCAAAGAGAAAGACCGGGGAATATCTGCATCTTTCCGGTAAAGCAAAGTGGAGAAACAGTAGGTATGGTTTACTTGGAAAACTCTCCCGCATTCCAGGAGCCTGAGCGGGAACTTTTTCTAATAATCATGGAACTCATATCAACCACTTTCGCCAATGCAGTTTACTACCATAACAACAACGCTCTTAACAGAGCGCTCAAACTACAGGAGAAGAACAGAATTGAAGCGGTTATAGAATCACAGGAAAAGGAAAGACAGCGTATTGCAAGGGATCTTCATGACAGCCTTGGACAGGTACTCGCTTTAAGCAGTTTGAACCTTAGCCGTATTTGCCTGCAGGATCCCGAAGTCGAGAATCAAATGCTACTCGATCAGGTAGCAACGCTGATCGATGAAAGCTGCCGTGAAGTGAGAAACATTTCACATAATCTTATGCCTCCAGATCTTGAAAACAGGAATCTGCAAGAGATCCTAAAAAATCTGATCGATAAAACCCGACAGACAAATGCTATTGACTTTAACTTACAATCCCATAGCCTGAAAGCAGATCTATCTGTAGCTGCGAAATTCACCTTGTACAGGGTTCTTCAGGAAATTCTTC
>CAYWAB010000165.1:0-5901 GCA_964456105.1 uncultured Christiangramia sp.
CAAAAAAATTAAGCTGATGTTTTCTTGCCAGCCTAAAGGTTGGATTTATTCCTTCTGAAAAAGAAAACTTCACCAGATTTCTACCATACAATTTGTTTAACATTTTTAAAGCTTCTTCTTTTTTGCCGTATTGATAAAGGGCTTCGATTTTCCCGTAGGATTTGAAAAATGGTTGAGTTTCTTTTTCGACCTCCTTTAAGGCTTGTTGTGTTTTTCCTTGGGCAAGAAATATTAATGTTTTTATAGTAGCTGCTACTGCTGCACCGGGCTGGTATTCCTGATATTTTTCGATGCTAGCTAATGCTTTTGCATTCTCCCCTATACAATAGTAATGAAGACCCAGGTTGGCATAATTGGAATAATAAAGTGGATCCAGCTCGATGCTTTTTTTTATATTTTCAATAATTTCCTGCAGCGAAGCAAAGGTTAAGAGTGCAGTATTGGAAACGATTACAGGATTATGAGGATCCAGCGCCACAGCCTTTTCCATGTTTTCTTTTGCTTTTTTAAAGTCGTATTTAATTTTGTTAAAAAAAGCTAACTGTAGATATCCCAACGCATATTCGGGATCGATAGCGATGGCTTTTTTAGCCGCCTCTATCCCTAATTGATAGGCCTGCTCCTGTGGAATGGAAAGGAAATTACCGAGACGATAATAACTGGCACTTATAAGATCCCATACCGGGGCGTAGGCAGCATCTATAGCCACAGCTTGCTTTAAAAGTCCCAACGCATTTTTGGTGGCTTCCTCAGTACGAAGGCCCAATAAATGTTTGGCCTGCAGGTATAAGGTATAGGCTTTGGGATCGGTTGTTTTTATGGGTTCTTTTAAGATGGTCGTTTTTAAATTCCCCGTTACTTCACTGGCGATCTCATCCTGGATCTTAAAAATATCTTTTAGTTGCCGGTCATAAGTTTCGCTCCATACGTTCGCACGATCTTGGGCATGGATTAGTTGAGTAGTGATCCTGACTTCTTCCCCCGATTTGCGAACACTGCCTTCCAGTACATAAGCAACCCCCAGTTCTTTAGCAATCGTCTTTACATCTTTGTCTTTCCCTTTATAGGCAAAAGAAGAAGTGCGGCTAATCACCTTTAAATCGGGGATCTTGGCCAGGTAATTCAAAATTTCTTCACTAATCCCATCTGAAAAATATTCCTGTTCTTCATCAGAGCTCATATTTTCAAATGCCAGCACCGCGATAGATTTTTCATTTTTTGCAAGGCTATCTTTTTTTTCTGAAGTGGCAGCCTTGGGGTTTTTATTTTCTGTATTCGGGATAGTATTGTGAGTGGAATAATCATTGTATAAATTCGCTCCCAGCAGAATTATGGCAATTGCCAATGCCCCAATAATGAGTTTATTGAATTTGCTGTTGGTATCGGTACTTATAGATTCATGTTTTTCTACATTGCGGGTTTTTTTTAAACCTTCGGGAGTGAGTTCATAGATCCATGCGAATATCAACCATAATGGGAAGCCAAGAATCAGAATAATAAATACCCCTTTTAAAAAAGAGTTGGGAACACCAAATGCCGGAAACGCGATAGAGGCCAGCTGGATAATCACCCAGCCAACCACCAAATAAGCCAAGGCCGCTTTAAAAACATTGCGTCTTTTCAGTTCTTTAAAGTAATTTTTAAAATCCATGTAATTATCGAAATATAATGGAGACGGGGTACCACATTAACAGTCAGTGAACTGTGAATTTAAAAAAAATATGGTCAATTGATATATATATATACTTTTAAAAACCCAATAACAGAGATAAAACGGTCTGCCTTATTAATTATTGATAGAGGGCTAGATAAGTACTTCTAATTGGAGTAACATATTTTTTAAAAATCAAAACAACAATATTTCAACTACAATTAGAGAGTTTTTAAAAATCACAAAAAGGGGAAAATCAGCCTTTAATAAACCCGTTTTCACGGGCATGCCTTTCCGCTTCAATGGAATTCTCTATAAGTAAAACCGGCACCGAATCAAAATCATCTATAAGGCTTCTCACTTTTTCCATCTGTTTTTTATGCTTCACGCTTCTCAGATAGATGGCCAGGATCCTGTTAGAATACTGTGCGGCAATTTCAGTATAAATACTTGCGTCATGTTCTCCGCTATCTCCTATTAAAATGAAATTAAGATCTGGATAAGTTTTAAGAATATTAATGATCTCCTTCTGCTTATGAGGTTTTTCAGGTTTAATCGTGGACTCAAAAGGAGTACGAAAATCCCGTAACAGTATTGGCCCCTTTGGAAACCTATTATGATCAAGAAAAAGTTTTAGATACTCATACATATTCCACGGACTGTTACTCAAGTAGAACATAGGGTTTTTATTCTTCCCTGTTTTACCCTTATGTAGTTTTTGATAAAGATCTGGAGCATCCTTTAAAGGGATACGCTTATAGGCATTGGTAAGAAGTGAGTTTTTGAGCAGTCGCCACTTTAAGAACGAGGTAACTCCCGTTTGCATTATGGTATCATCGATATCACTTATTACACCGAATTCAGCATCTGACTGAGGAATAAGAAACTCTCCTTTTGAAGGATCAGAAATAAGTTTCGTTCTCTCTTCGATCTCACTTTTATAATGAATTTCGTAATTTACCCACCCCTGTTCATTCGAATTTTCGGCCAGATTAACTTTAAGGTTCTTATCGAAAAGAAAATAACCCTCAGGTCCTGTTCTTCCCCTTAATTTTACCTTTTCAGGAATCTCCAGTTCTACTTCCGCATCGGGAATTTCAAAACTGTCGAACTGCTTCCAGGTATTCTTTAGGGTTCGATATATAGATTGGTCCTTGATGATTTTTAATGGCTCGTTGTCCAGGACCCGACCTTTGATATATAAATGGGAAAAAGTTCCATAACTTCGATAAGGTATGATATAGATCTGTTCAAGATTTTTATATCTCCCTATAAGTTTTTTAAGTCGTTTTATCATTTTAGATCTGGAACCATTTTTTATGAAATATAGTATTTATGATGATTTCTTAAAACTACAATATCATTAAGATTACCGGAAACTTAATCATTCGATTAACTCCAGTTTAACTCCTAATTTTAACAGCATTAAACATTTATTAAGGTTTTATTAAAATACCTGTTTTCAGGAACTTTCGGAAATACAGTAAGTTAAAGAAAATAGAATTCAAACAACTGATTTACAAATATTTAATAAGGGTTAAAAAGGTTAAAAACATGGCCTTTCTTATACCTTAGACTTAACTTTATATAGTCTGATTTTTGTTAGTCAACAATATTTTGAGAGGGGGAATTATCATGAAGCTATATGAGAAGAAAAAGACAGTGGAACTTTTGGATAAGCTTAGGGTGATGAATTATAAGAGTGCCTTCATATATAAGATCTTATACCAAAAGGAAAATCGTTTGATAATCAAAGACTTTTACCGCAAATTATATGATCAAAAAATAAAATTCATTACTAACATCGAAAAATTGATCGATCAACTGAAAAAAGAAATTTCTCCTCTCAAAGATCCGGAGATACTCTCCTTCTACAAACGGCGTAAATGCGAACTTTCCCAGTTATACCTTAAGTATAAGATGAGTATAAAATATGAGGATGTTTATAAGAGAGAATTGAAAAGCTATAAAAAATATTACAGGTACCTATCTAAAACCAATCATGGATGTTCCCGGGAGATCATTTTGGAACATAAACATAAAATAAAGTGCAATATCTCAGAAATGAACAATATGGATTTGGTTAAATATTCCTTCCAATAAAAAATCTCCGCTCATAGGCGGAGATTTTATTTGTTCAAAAACTTGGAAATTTTATTTTAAAGCCTCGATTTTAGATTTCACCTCTTCTTTAGTTCCGGTAAACTCAAAGGTTTCGGTTTTAGTTTCCCCATCCTTAGTAGTAGTCACCTTAACTTCAGCAACCGTTTCACCATCTTTTTCATACATATCCACGTTCATTTCTTTTCTTAGCATATCCTGTGAATATACAGCTGCTGTTTCCTCCTGATTTGGAATATCACCTTCAGTATGACCACCGAGGATCGGAGCTAAAACCAATCCTATCAAACAGGTAAGCTTAATAAGAATGTTCATAGAAGGTCCTGAAGTATCTTTGAAAGGGTCTCCCACTGTATCTCCAGTAACCGCAGCTTTATGAGCATCTGAACCCTTATAGGTCATCTCGCCATTGATCATTACACCTGCTTCAAATGACTTTTTAGCATTATCCCATGCTCCACCGGCATTATTCTGGAATATCGCCCAAAGTACACCGCTAACGGTCACACCGGCCATATATCCTCCAAGCATCTCAGCAATTAAAATATTTTCATAACCAAGTAGCATTGGTAGAAAAGCGATCGCTATAGGGAATCCAATAGTGATCACGCCCGGTAATAGCATTTCCTTAAGTGCCGCCTGGGTGGAGATCTCCACACATTTATCATATTGAGGTTTGGCAGTTCCTTCCATGATCCCTGGAATTTCCTTGAACTGTCTTCTTACCTCCTGAACCATTTCCATAGCGGCTTTTCCTACTGAACTCATCGCGAGTGCAGAGAAAACAACCGGCACCATACCTCCTACAAAGAGCATTGCAAGTACTGGAGCTTTAAATATGTTGATACCATCTATTCCTGTAAAGGTCACATAGGCGGCAAATAAAGCCAGTGAAGTAAGTGCAGCTGAAGCGATAGCAAATCCTTTTCCTGTAGCAGCAGTAGTATTTCCTACAGAATCCAGGATATCAGTTCTTTCTCTAACTTCAGAAGGTAATTCACTCATTTCAGCGATTCCTCCCGCATTATCGGCAATAGGACCAAAAGCATCAATAGCCAGCTGCATCGCTGTAGTGGCCATCATTGCTGAAGCAGCTATAGCTACCCCATAAAATCCTGCAAAAGCATAAGATGCCCAGATCGCAATCGCAAATAATAAAATTGAAAGGAAAGTAGATATCATTCCGGTTGAAAGACCGGCGATAATATTGGTCGCAGCTCCGGTACTTGAATTTTGAACGATTCCAAGAACAGGTTTCTTTCCGAGACCTGTATAGTATTCGGTAACCGCAGAAATAACTCCACCAACAACAATTCCAACAAGCGTCGCATAGAATACTCTTATGGCACTAATAGTCTTAAATTCAAAACCTTCTTCTCCTCCTACGAAGAATCCCATCGTCATGGATTCTGAAGGAAGCATCCAGGTCACCAGAAAATAACTCGCTACCGCAACAAGAGCGATGGAAACCCAGTTTCCTATATTTAGTGCTTTTTGAACCTCAGCCTCCTTGGCATCATTGGATTTTATCTTTACCAGTAAGGTTCCTATAATAGAAATAATAACTCCGGCACCAGCAATGGCCATCGGAAGAAGGATAGGACCTATGCCGCCAAAACCTTCGCTTGTTATATTTCCTCCCATGTCTTCAATGATATAATTACCTAATACCATTGCGGCAAGAACCGTAGCTACATAACTACCAAAAAGATCTGCTCCCATACCTGCAACGTCTCCGACATTGTCTCCAACGTTATCTGCTATGGTCGCAGGGTTTCTAGGATCATCTTCCGGGATACCTGCCTCTACCTTACCAACAAGGTCGGCTCCAACATCGGCAGCCTTGGTATAGATACCACCGCCTACACGAGCAAAAAGAGCAATGGATTCAGCTCCAAGTGAGAATCCTGCAAGAGTTTCCAGAACTATGGTCATTTCCTGAGTGTTGGTCCATACTCCTCCCATAAAATAATTGAAGAATAGAATAAAGAAACCGGTCAGACCAAGAACTGCAAGTCCTGCGACACCAAGCCCCATAACAGTACCTCCACCAAAAGAGATACTTAAAGCTTTTGGCAGACTTGTCCTGGCAGCCTGCGTGGTACGTACGTTAGATTGGGTAGCGATAC
>CAYWAB010000166.1:0-5869 GCA_964456105.1 uncultured Christiangramia sp.
ATTTTAAGGCCAGACAGATTGGTTTTGCCAAGCGGATAACAAAAATACTATTTTCGTTAAGAAACGAAAACTGTTTTATTGCAAAAAATAACGAAAACCTTATAGGCAGGTATTATCGAAAATCAATGGCAACAAATCCTTAACCGAATTAGCCTTCATTACTTTTCCAGTTTCTCCCATAAAATACATTTCGATGGGACATTCCTGTTTCACCTCGTATTCCACCAAGGCCTGCCTGCAAGCCCCACAAGGAGGAACAGGAGATAGTACCTGGTGCCTCATCGACTTAGCAGATATTGCGATTTTCGTAATACTAACTTCTGGAAAATTAGCACCGGCAGCATAAACTGCTGTTCTCTCTGCACAAAGTCCTGAGGGATATGAAGCATTTTCCTGATTGCTACCCATCACCATCTCGCCATTTTCTAAAAGAAGAGCTGCCCCGACCTTAAAATTGGAATAAGGCGCGTAGGCCGAATTTCGGACCTCTATCGCTTTTTGCATTAATTCCTTAACATCTTCAGGAATTTCTTCGACTGAATCATATACCTCCAACGTGGAAGTAATGGTAATTGGTTTCATATTTTATTCAATTGAAGTCACAAGGTAAATGAAACCTGAAGGGTTTCAAATCAAAATAAGACAGATTTAAGATTAAATCTCGATTAATTGGTAAAGCTATCCCCGAAATTGAAACTCAAACCAAACCTGAGCGTACCTTCTAGAGGACTAGGCACTGAGGACGTAGAAAACAGGTAAGAGGCATCAATAACGATAGATTCGTAGACAAAACCTGCCCCTAAAGAAAAGAATCGTCTAAAACCTTTATCTTCACTTTCGTTAAAATAACCTGTTCTTAGGGCAAATTTATCACGATACCAGTATTCAGCTCCAAGGGCCCAGGTTATTTCTTTCAGTTCTTCTGAAAATCCATCAGGAGCATCTCCAAAAGATTTAAAAACACCTTCGATTGCTCCTATATTATTATATTCAATGTCATCTTCAGTACTTATTTCACCATCCCCATCAAAATCCTGAGGAGTTGGAACAAGTAGCTTATTGAATTCAACAAAAGTTCCCAATTTATTTTCAGCGTCAAATATAAAATCGAAACCTCCCCCTAATTTTAAATTGGTAGGAATGAAGTTCTCCTGCCCTTCTTCACTGTATTTCATTTTAGGACCAATATTAGAGATATTGGCTCCCAGTCTCCAGCGCCCATCAAAATTACTCATTGTTATCTGTTCACTCTGATAGAAAGCGGCAATATCAACACCAAAAGTCGAACCAGCTCCTAGATCTTCATTATCCTGTATCCCCAGATCAGATCGTAAATACCTCATCGCAACAGCCATAGAAAAATCAGGACTCAGCTTCAAGGAATAAGACACATCGAAAGTAAGTTCATTAGGATTCACAAGAAGTGGAAGCTCTTCAAAACTCCCCCTCGTTTCAATAGATCCAAGACTAAAATATCTTAAACTGGCTGCTGCTGCACTATTTTCATTTATCTTATGAAAGTAATTAAGGCCTCCAAGAAAAATATCATTAACGATCTCACTTAAATAAGGAGTATAGGATACGGCTGCTCCGTTCTCTCTTGTAGCAAAGGCATACTTGGCCGGGTTCCATTGTTGAGAAAAAATATCGGCTGAAGTAGCTACACCCTGATCTGCCAAGCCAGCAGCACGGGCATCTGCAGCAACCAATAAAAATGGGACAGCGGTAGTAATTACTCGGTCCCTTTCAGATCCCTGCGCAAATAGTGAACAATCGCCAAGGAGCATTATTCCCAATAAAAAGAATGTAATTTTTTTCATTATAGTAGTTAATGATATAACAAATATATAGTAATATTCCTGTTAAGAAAGAACAGTGAACAAAAAAGCTTTCTTAAAACCAATGTAATTCAATACGCTACAGGTAAAGATAAAATTAGGGTAATACTTATAACTGAAAAAAAAATTATTTATTGTGATATTCAGGATATAGTGCAAATAAATCAGTTAAAATCAATTTGAGATATAATTTATACCATTTCCAATCGTTTAGTTTTGATCAAAAATGAATTTAGGCAAACTCGTTATAAGGTCTGGGAATCTATCTAAGACTTATGCCATAGCATATCAGACAGTTAGAGTATTTTCTATTGTTCTGTAATAAATAAAATAAACTTGTAGATTTAGCGTTAATTAGTATATTGCAAGGCCTAAATTTCTATCATAAAGGAGGAACACTATGAGATTGAATGTAGCTTTAAAAGCCGTTATTGCTGTTGTTTGTGGCGTTAGCTTACTAAGCTGTAATAAATCCAACAATTACAAAAACACTTCACGTGCAACCGGATGGGACATTAATTCGGATGAGGGTGGATTTCAGTATAATACAGATTACAAAGAGCAGGAGGCAGCTCCTGGACTTGTATTTGTAGAAGGCGGCACTTACACGATGGGACGTGTTCAGGATGATCCTATGCACGATTGGAACAACACACCTACCCAGCAACATGTCCAGTCCTTTTACATGGACGAGACAGAGGTAACCAACAAAATGTATCTTGAATATCTGGATTGGATTAGAAGGGTATTCCCACCATCACAGGAAAATTACAAGAATATTTATAACGGAGCTCTTCCCGATACACTGGTTTGGAGAAATCGCCTTGGATATAACGAAACCATGGTTACCAATTACCTTCGTCACCCTGCGTATGCTGAATATCCTGTAGTAGGGGTTAGCTGGATACAGGCAGTGGAATTCAGTAAATGGAGAACAGACCGTGTTAACGAATACAGACTTGAGGATGAAGATTTCCTGGCAGAAGGCGCAAGATATAGTGCAGAGCCCGGCCAAACCTTCAATACTGAAACCTTTATCAATTCACCTAGCAAGGTATACGGTGGAAATACTGAACTTAACCAGGGCGGTGATGAAGCTCAGGACAGGTTAGCGGATACTGATGAAGCAGGAAACCCGATCAGAAAGGTTTATCCAGGACGGGAAAGCGGACTTATATATCCAGAATACCGACTTCCTACCGAAGCGGAATGGGAATATGCTGCTCTAGGCTTAACAGGAATTAGAAATTATAATGTTTACCGTGGAAGGAAAAAATATCCATGGGATGGTCAATATACCCGTAATGGTGACACCAAAAAAATGGGTGACCAGTTAGCTAACTTCAAACAAGGAGATGGTGATTATGGAGGGATCGCAGGGTGGAGCGACGACGGTGCAGACATCACTGCTGAAGTAAAATCCTACGAACCAAATGATTTCGGACTTTATGATATGGCTGGAAATGTCGCTGAATGGGTAGCAGACGTTTATCGCCCTATTGTAGACGATGAATTCAATGATTTCAATTACTACCGCGGTAACGTTTACACCAAGCATGCAATAAACGAAGACGGAACTGTTAAGATTGTTGGAACCGAAGACGTGGTTTATGACACTTTAAGCAATGGAAAATTAGTTGCACGTAATCTTCCTGGAGAAATAGCACAGGTACCGGTTACGAAGGATGATACTTATATGAGAACCAACTTTACTGAAAGCGACCAAAGAGATTTTCGTGATGGAGACAAGAGTTCAAGCAGGTATTATCAACCGTTCCAAGAGGTAGACAATCCTTCTAAAAGAATGTACAACTCTCCTACATACGACAATTTCAAGTTTAGCGATAGCAGTGCTACCGCAGAAATAGCGGAAAGAGGGTATGATAAGGAAAAAAGAACTTCTCTTATTAGTGATGAAGTAAGGGTGTACAAAGGTGGAAGCTGGAAAGACAGAGCTTACTGGCTGGATCCTTCCCAAAGAAGATTCTTCCCGCAGGATATGGCAACAGACTATATTGGATTTAGAAATGCTATGTCCAGAGTCGGCTCTAAATCACTAAACAAGAATAAAACCGCTAGAAGTAGTAACTAATTTAGTTATCTAAAAATTAAATTAAAGCCCTAACCAGTTTAGGGCTTTTTTTATAGCTTTATCTTTATGAATACAGCCCAGATACACCAGCATTTTCAATTATGCTCAGGAGCGTGCACCGACACCAGAAAGATTGAAAAAGACTGTATGTTCTTTGCCCTTAAAGGAGAGCATTTCAATGGCAATGAATTTGCAGAAGAAGCACTCCGTAAAGGAGCAAAATATGTAGTCGTAGACGATAAAAACTTTTCCCGTAACACAGAGCAATTTATTCTGGTAAAAGATGCATTAAAGTCATTACAAAGCCTGGCCACTTTTCATAGAAAATTTCTCGATATCCCGATTTTAGGAATTACTGGAAGCAATGGAAAAACGACTACCAAAGAACTGATCAATGCTGTACTTTCAAGAAAATTTAAAACGGTAGCTACTTTCGGAAATCTGAACAATCATATAGGAGTACCATTAACCTTGCTATCGATGGATAGTGATACCGAATTTGGAATCGTAGAAATGGGAGCCAACCATATTGGCGAAATTGATTCCCTATCCTCTATTGCAATTCCGGATTATGGTTATATAACCAACTTCGGTAAGGCGCACCTGGAAGGATTTGGCGGTGTGGAAGGCGTGATCAAGGGAAAGACCGAACTGTACCGGGACATACAGAAAAGGAACAAGCTCATATTTCTAAATATGGACGATGAGATCCAAAGAAAGCATCACAATTACAAACATACTTTTAGTTTCGGAAAAAGCAGATTAGCCGACGTAAAATTAAAATATGAGCAAGGTATTCAATACGCCCAGGTAAATTACAACAACACTACTTTTAGCAGCAAACTTACCGGTCATTACAATGCCACTAATATGGCCGCCGCAATATGTATTGGGTTATATTTTAAAGTGGATTTTTCTGAAATTCAGAAAGCCATTGCGGAATACGAACCAAAGAATAACAGATCACAGATCATTGAGAGTGGCACGAATAGAATCATAATGGATGCCTATAATGCTAACCCAACAAGTATGGCTGCCGCACTTGAGAACTTCAAATCACTAAAAACAAGTAAGCAGAAAATTGTGATTCTTGGAGATATGTTCGAACTGGGACCGTCCGCGGCCACAGAACATCAGGTTATTGTTAATTATGCAGCAAATGCAAATTTTAACGAAATATATCTTATCGGTGATAATTTCTTAAATACCACCATCAATAATCCTTTCGTTTTTAAGTTCAAAAACATGGATAGCCTTAAATTACATCTCCAGGAAACCGACTTTCAGGACTGTTACTTTCTTATAAAAGGTTCAAGAGGTATGGCCTTGGAAAGAACACTTGATCCGATTAAAAAATAAGTATTATTACTTTGAATCCTCGACGATTCTGGTAGAGTGCAACATATCCAATCTCCAGCCGACAACAGTTCTAATTGCAGTTGCGCTTTCCAGCCAGTTTATGATTTGTATCGTTTGACCGTCCCTTTGTAAAACCGCTTTGTTGTGGTAAGCGATCCAAGCCGAGTTACTTGTTATTTTTACTTTAATAAAATCAAATTCATTAACTCGCTTGATTCCATCCATTTCAGCAGCCTCCAGTTCAGATTTTAGCCTTTCCAAATCTCAAACCTCACCTACCTCCAAAAGAAGGAAATCCTTAGTATAGTACTTGGACATGGCATCAAGATTCAACTCAGATAAAACCTCATCAAAAGAATTTTGTATGAGATCTTTGATTTGCTTTTCATCACTTGACTGGGAGTAGTTTCTAAAACTTAAAAGAAGAAGCAAGAGAAGGATACTATTTTTCATTGATTTATATTTAATTATCCTTTTAAGTTACTCTAATTAAACCAAAAAAAACCCCGCAGTTAGCGAGGTTTAGTGAGTGATACTGGATTCGAACCAGTGACCCCTACCCTGTCAAGGTAGTGCTCTG
>CAYWAB010000167.1:0-5850 GCA_964456105.1 uncultured Christiangramia sp.
GGCACAGAAGGAAAGACCTGGGGTGGTGGTAATAAACCACTAAAAGCTAGTTACGGAAAAATGATGATGTGGTTCTTCATTCTTTCCGATGCTTTGACCTTTTCGGGATTTCTTGCCGCTTATGGTTTTTCCAGGTACAAGTTTATGGACTCCTGGCCAATTGCAGACGAGGTATTCAATCACTTCCCATTCCTACATGGAGTAGACGCTCCTATGTATTACGTGGCTTTGATGACCTTCATTCTTATCTTCTCTTCCGTGACCATGGTGTTGGCGGTAGATGCAGGGCATCAAATGAAAAAGAGTAAAGTTGCCTTTTATATGTTCCTTACCATTATTGGTGGATTGATATTCGTTGGCTCTCAGGCTTGGGAATGGAAAAATTTCATCAGTGGTGAATATGGTGCGGTTACTACCAAAGGTGGTAATATTCTACAGTTTGTGGATGCTGAAGGACATAGGGTGGCACTGTCTGAAGTTGCGATGCCAATTGAAGGTGATAGGGTTGCCCATGAAAGTAACACGGGGGTCTGGTTCGAATCCGGAGAAGATCTTCCGTCCTACAGCCTGGAAGAAATCAAGGCTGGTTTCCTGGCAAAAGATGATATCCTTATAAGAACCCAGATGCTTACTGATGAAGGTGAAAAGACCATTCTTTCCAGGGAAGAGTCTGTTGTGAAGTTGAACAGTGAAGCGGTAGGTGTTGTTGAAGGTGCCAATCTTGTACAGAATGAGTACGGCCCTCCGCTTTTTGCAGATTTCTTCTTCTTCATCACAGGATTTCACGGGTTTCACGTTTTTTCCGGAGTAATCATTAATATTATTATTTTCTTCAATGTAATAATAGGAACCTACGAAAGAAGAAATTCCTACGAAATGGTTGAAAAGGTAGGTCTTTACTGGCACTTTGTAGATTTAGTATGGGTATTCGTATTTACATTCTTTTACCTGGTATAATTCTGAATTAGATAATTATGGCTCACGATACTACAGAACATCACGAATCGGCAACTAAAAGGATATGGACCGTTTTCGGTATCCTTTCGGTGGTTACAATAGTTGAGGTAATACTGGGAATCATTAAACCAGAATTCCTTACGCACACCTATTTGCTAAATATGAAACTCCTAAACTGGATTTTCATCATTTTAACGCTATACAAGGCCTATTACATCGCCTGGGCTTTCATGCACCTTGAGCATGAAACGAAAGGATTAAGAAGGGCTGTTGTTTGGACTGCTGTTTTCCTAATTTCGTATTTGATTTTTATTCTCTTAACCGAAGGCGGTTACATTTACGATGTTTACGAATCGGGGCATGTTGCCTGGGATTTCTAACAAAAGTTAAAAAGATAGTAAAAGGCGGTTTTGTTAAACCGTCTTTTTATTTTTGTAGCCCTTTGTAAAACAGGTTCTTTAAACCTAAAATGGTTCGAATTTTGTTCTGGAAGCGAGTATTGCTTTTAAAAATGAAAATAAAATAGAACAATGAAAAAATTCTTGGTGCTGGGAATACTTTTTGCGCTTCCAATAACCGCTTATCTTTTTTTTGCTTCCGGGAAGAATAATTTTGCGAAGCTCCCGGTTCTTACCGAAAATGTTAAGGATATTTCCAATTTTGAAACCAATACAGACAGCACATTGAGCTTTCAGGATAAGATAAGTGTCGTTGCCTTTTTTGGAAATGATCTGGCCAAAATAAAAGGTAATACCTTTAATCTGGATAAAAAGATCCTTGAAAAATATTATGATTTTAATGATTTCCAGTTCGTGATAGTTCTCCCAAAAGAGGCAAGGAACGAAACACAGGAATATATAGAAGAATTTCAAAATATAAGTGAATCCTCTAAATGGAAAATAGCCTATTCCGAGCCCTCTGCTATCAGGGAAGTTTTCCAAAGTTTTCAGACTCCTTACAAGCTCGATGATGATTTATACAGCCCGTATGTTTTCATTATCGATAAGGAAGGAAATTTAAGAGGAAGAGATGATGATGAGGACGAAGGAAAGATATATGGCTATGATTCAGGTTCGGTAGCCGATCTTAATAATAAAATGAATGACGACGTAAAGGTTATCCTTGCTGAATATCGTTTGGCATTGAAAAGGAATAATCCTACTAGAAAGAAATAATTTAAATGAAAAACTATTCTTATATAGGCATTTCTCTTGTGATCCTGGTTTTTGGAATAATTTTCATACCAAAGATCCTTGAACGCATCAGTGAAGGTGAAGTGGTTTCCTCCACCAGGCTAAATCAGAAGAAATCGGATGATAATAAAACTGAAGCTTTATCTTATCTTGAAATTAATGGCGAACGCAAAAAAGCCCCGAATTTTGAATTCGTAAATCAAAACGGAGATACCATTTCCAATAAGGATTACCTGGGCAAGGTATATCTGGTTGAATTTTTCTTTACCAGCTGTCCTACCATTTGCCCTATCATGAACAAGAATCTTGTAGAAATACAGGATCAATTTAAAGATAATAAAGACTTTGGTATAGCTTCGTTTACCATAGATCCTTCCCATGATACTCCCGAAGTATTATTGGAGTATGCTGAAAATTACGGCATCGATCATCCTAACTGGCATTTACTTACTGGGGATAAAGAGGAGATTTACCGGTTGGCCAATCAGGGATTTGGAATATATGCAGGAGAAGATGCTGGAGCAGCGGGAGGATTCGCCCATCAGGGAATGTTTGCGTTGATAGACCAAGAGGGATATATTAGATCCAGAGTGGACGATTTTGGAAACCCGATAATCTATTATCGCGGATCGGTAGAACGGAATAAAAGTGTTGCCGAAACCGACGAAGAGCCACAAATAGATATTTTGATTGAGGATATAAAGAATTTATTGTGAAAATGACTTTAAGAACATCAGACAGGATAGCCGTCCCGGTGATAATTGGACTTTCTATCGCTGTACCCTTAATCGTGTTGGTGCTTATGCTGCTTCCTGCTCGATACAATCTTTTCGGAACAGACCCGATTACCTTTCCACTTTTTCATGCGATTCTCAATTTCGCTACGGCAGTTCTATTGATCATTGGGTATTTCTTTATGAGCATCCAGAATTACATAGCTCATAGAAATACAATGATCGCCGCCTTTGGTCTTTCTGTGGTTTTCCTGGTGAGCTATGTGCTATCCAAGATCAGCAATGAGCCAGTCCCTTATGGCGGAGAGGGCAGTTTGCGCTACCTGTACTTTTTCATTCTTATCACGCATATTGTTCTATCCGCAATAATAGTTCCTCTGGTTCTTTTTACCATGTACCGGGGCTTGAAAGGACAATACGATCGTCATTCCAGGATTGCTAAATGGACTTTTCCCATCTGGCTATATGTGGCGATAACCGGTGTTCTTGTTTTCTTATTTATGATGCCATATTATTAATTATTGTTTTAAAGTCTTAACTTTGAGATTATTAAAATACTGATGATGCCGAGGAATTACTTTCCATTCTTTCTACTTTTCATGATGTTGTTTCTAATTCCAGAAATGGCAGAGGCACAATGCAGTATGTGCAGGGCAGTACTGGAAAGTGAAGCTGATCAAAGCGCTGCCAAGGGCATCAATGACGGCATCCTTTACCTCATGATCTTTCCATATTTACTCATTGGGGGGGTTGGATATTTTATCTACAGGTCCCGGAGAAATAAGAAAAAACTTGATTAATCAACCGGTTAATTCGGACTTCCTCAACATATTTTCATTTTTACTGTAACATTTGGCATTTTTCATAGTCTATTAAGTAGGGATGCATCAATTCCTGTCTTAATAACCATCAATCATGATTGAAATATCTAATCTTCATAAATCCTATAAGGCCGGGAACAATTCATTACACGTTTTAAAAGGGATCAATTTCAGTGTTTCTGAAGGTGAGCTGGTTTCCATTATGGGTTCTTCAGGATCTGGAAAATCTACGCTTCTAAATATCCTTGGTATGCTGGATGAAGCAGATGAGGGCTCTTATATTTTGGATGGAGTACTAATAAAGAATCTCAGCGAGAAACAGGCGGCTAAATACAGGAACAAGTTCCTTGGATTCATCTTCCAGTCTTTTAATCTTATCGGTTATAAAACCGCCCTGGACAATGTATGTCTTCCTCTTTATTATCAGGGTTTATCCCGTAATGAAAGAATAGACCGGGCTATGGCTTATCTGGAAAAGGTTGGTCTTGCCGACTGGGCTGGTCATCTTCCTAACGAACTTTCCGGAGGGCAGAAACAGAGAGTGGCAATCGCAAGAGCTCTGGCCAGTGACCCTAAAGTACTTCTGGCTGATGAGCCTACCGGGGCACTGGATACCAAAACTTCTTATGAGGTTATGGACCTTATCCAGGAAATAAATGATGAGGGTAGGACCATTCTGGTAGTGACCCATGAGCATGATATCGCGCAGATGACCAAAAGGATCGTTAATTTAAAAGACGGTCTTATCATTGAAGATTCTGTAATCTCACAAGTTAGAGCGCTGGAGAATGTTTGATCTGGATAGGTGGAACGAGATTTTTGAAACTATTCGTAAAAATAAGTTACGAACGTTTTTAACAGGACTTTCCGTTTCCTCGGGAATTTTTATTCTGGTAATCCTGTTAGGGATAGGAGAAGGAATGCGTAATGGTGTAGCACGAGCCTTTGAGGAAGACGCTTCCAATTTGATCTTCATTTATCCGGGCGTAACTTCAAAAGAACATAAAGGGCTTAATCCTGGTAGGAGGATACAACTAAAAAATGAAGATTTCAACCAGGTACTTTTAAGATACAGGGATAAACTTGATGATGCAGCTTCCGTATATCAGGTCAACGGCGGAGTTGTTACCTATGGTAAGGAAACAGGTTCCTACCGCATTGAGGGTAGTTTTCCTTCATACCAGAAACTGGAAAATGCCAGTCTTATTGCCGGAAGATTCATTAATGTGTTAGACCTGAACAATTCGGAAAAGAATATTGTGATTGGTCAGCAGGTTAAAAAGGACCTTTTTAAGAAAGAAGAAGCTATCGGAAAACTGGTTAAAATTTCTGGTATCAATTTTCAGGTAGTTGGAGTATTTAGCGACGCAGGAGGAGAAAGGGAGGAGACCAGGGTGATCATGCCTATCACCACGGCTCAAAAGGCCTTTGGAGGTCAGAATAATATCGGGCGTCTTTATCTAACCTTGCAACCAGAAGAGAATTTTGATAAGGCTGTTGCAGCTTCGAATGTATTTGCAGAAGAGCTTAGTGAACTTCTTAGGTCGAGACATACAATAGCTCCGGATGATAATAGTGCGATCCATATCAATAATTACCTGGATAATGCTAAAAGGTTTTATGGTTTGATGGATATGATAAGGTTATTCTTCTGGGGTGTTGGTATCTGTACCATTATCGCCGGAGTGGTAGGTGTAAGTAATATCATGCTGATCATAGTAAAGGAAAGAACAAGGGAAATAGGGGTGAGGAAGGCCTTAGGCGCACAGCCTATTTCCATTATTGGAATGGTGCTCCACGAATCTATTTTCGTTACCGCAATAGCGGGTTTTTTTGGTCTGATATTTAGTCTTGCCTTGCTGGAATTTCTTGGGCCGGCTATTGAAACCGAATATATCTATAATCCTACTGTTAATTTTGCCGTGGCCATAAATACCGTGATCATCCTTATAGTCGCAGGTGCCCTCGCCGGCTTTTTTCCAGCCTGGAGAGCAGCCAGAATCAAACCAATAATCGCCTTAAGAGACGAATAATATGTTTAGCAGAGATCGTTGGAGCGAAATAATTGAAGCCCTTACCTCTAATTGGTTTAGGACTGTACTCACAGCTTTTGGAGTTATGTGGGGAATCTTTATCCTGGTTATC
>CAYWAB010000168.1:0-5810 GCA_964456105.1 uncultured Christiangramia sp.
CATATTCGTATTTATTTCTACTCCCTTTAGGGATCTCGATCAATACATCAAAAGTTTCAGACATGTTTCTTTATTTTCAACATTAAAATTAAGGGCCGCAAAGATAATGAATTTCAACCGTTAAAAAACCTAACTAAAAGTGAAATCCGAAATCGGCCGTTATTGCAAAAGGTCTAGCATCTGGATTTTCAAAATAATTACCCCTGAAGTGGGCTTCTACCTTAAGGATCTTGAAGATGTTCCCGATCCCGACACTATATTCGTAATAAGGATCTCCGTCTGGCGCTCGTAAAGGTAGGCCTGAAGCATCTATTCTCCTGTTCTCTTCTGAGATCTCTCCCCAGACCGCTCTTATTCCTACGAGCTCTCTCAGGTTAAGCTCTCGTAATAACGGGATCCTGGAAAATAGTCTGCCATTAAAATTATGGTTAAAATGTGCGGAAACATAGGTATCGGTCACAAATTCGTAAAAATCCAAAGCAGGAAAAGTATTATATAACGCGAAATAGGTTTGATTTCCAGGAACAACGCTTAATAAGCCTAAAGGTACAGTACCAAAGGTTTTGCCCGATTCAAGGCTAAGGTTAGACCTACCAAAGCCGCCTATTAGTAAAGGCTGATTGTAAAATAACTGAACTTTTTCATAATTGAAATCACTATTAAAAATGTTCTTAATACCCAAACTATAATTAAAAAACAATGTAGGGAAATCTTCCTCGTTAACCACATTCCTTTCTACACCATATCCCGAAACTTTTCGGCCCGGAGTATAAATAAGGTTAGTGGAAATCTCAGCCTGATTTATTTCAGAATCGATTATAGTAAGATCCTCATTCACGTAATAATCCAAACTGAATTCAGGAGATGCAGGTTCTATTATCCTGTAATTAATACCCGTTCTTAACGTAAAATTCTTGACAGGCTCCAACTCTATTGCCATAACGCTGAGATTGATGGAGCTTAACTTATCATTATCTCCAACACTAATCAATGCTGAAGAGGCTAAACTCCTTCCCAGAACATCTGTAGAATTGGTTAGACTCGTACCAAGTTGTTCTACATCTCTCCTATTACCACCGGAAAGGATCAGACGTGATTTTGGATCGAGCAAAACCTTCCCTAAAATCCCGTATTTGAATTTATTATCCTCGAAACCGTAAGCACCATAACCCTCTATTCTCCAAAAGTCATTCTGCCCGAAATAGGTCCTGCCGCCAAATCGTATTCGCACACCTTCAACATCGTTGAACCCAAAGGTTGAATAAACAGGTCCATAATCCCAGCCATCAAATTCAATATATCCGGATTGAACGACGGTAGCCAGATCGTAAAGTCTATTAAAAGCCTTAGTTTTAGTAAGGCTATCCAGCATGACATATATCCCTCTTTCATCTTCGTTAAGTTTCTCCATCCGATTCTGCTCCCAGAACTCCTCACTTCTGTTATAGGCCTGGGACTGTGGATTGTAGACCTCTTCCTGGTAGAAAGAAGCAGGTCGTTTATTATTAAAGGAGTATTCATCGTAGAGGAGTGTCCTTTTAGCATAGATCCCCCTTGAACTTTTCTTCTTGTTTAGACCAAAGTCGGCCATAAAAAAGTCTCTCTGGATAAGGAATATGGAATCGTTAAGGACTTCAAAGTCCTGTTCGATATACACCTGTTTAATCCAGTTTATATTGGCGTCCCTGGAAGTTTCCAGATTGATGTTCTTGATCGCCCAGGTGGTATCATTTACCCAGAAATTACCTCTAAAGGTGAGTTCGTTTTCACGACGGGGATAATACACGATATTATAACACCATTTATTATCCACATAGGCGCTGTCTGTAAGTATATAATTATAAGTATCTATTCCGGTGGTCGAGACAGGACTAACAAAACTCTTGTCGAAGAATTTTATATAATTATTGTAGATATTATAATCGTCATAAATATCCTTTATAAAATCTATAAGGTTCCTGTTCTGCTCGAATCCTGAATTTTTATTCCCCAGAAGTATCTCCTTCCGTTCATTTATCCGATTATCCCCATATACTTCCGTAACCGATTCATTGATGAACATAGGTAGATAGGTCTTGCCCGTTACCTCGTTTGTATCGGCATAATCGAAAATGAACTCCATTCCATTGAACAGCCGGTTCTTGATCACAGCACTGTCTATGGTATTAATATCAAATTCCAGCTTTTCGTATTCTTTATAGGAATACTGATCAAAGGCATTTACACCATTTTTTCTCCTGTTCTCCCATACCTTCCTTAAAATATCTATTGCAGGATTATTCTTTTTAGAGGTCTTGCCTCTATAGATTACCACCTCATCCAGATTAGAAGCCTCTTCCTGCAACACAATCTTTAGATCTAGATTTACAGAAGAGGTTAAAGCGATCTTCTTGGTCTCATAGCCCACAAAAGATATTACCAGACTGTCATGGTCTTTATCAGATTGCAAATAGAATTCTCCTACCTCATTTGTAGTAGTTCCTATGACAGAATTTGCAAAAACAACATTAGCAAACGGCACAGTTTTACCCTGCTCATCTTTAACCAGGCCACCAACCTTTGTCTGGGCCTGTACGACCAAGAAAATAAAGGAAAATAGGATAGATGAAATAAGGTGTTTGTTCATTTTTGGGAATAAAAAAAACTTCACCATAGCTGATGAAGTTTCAAATATAGGTTGAATAAGCTTACTTATACATTACCTTTTTTACAGCTTTTACCACATCATCGCTGTTAGGCAACCATTCTTGTAATAGAACCGGAGAATATGGTGCCGGAGTATCGGCTGTATTAAGTTTAATAATTGGAGCATCCAGATAATCAAATGCTTTGGATTGTACCTGATAAGTGATCTCTGTTGCAACATTCCCAAAAGGCCATGCTTCCTCCAGTATAACCAAACGATTGGTTTTCTTAACAGATTCCAGGATGGCATCGTGATCCATTGGACGAACCGTTCTAAGATCTATGATCTCGCAGGAAATTCCCTCCTCTTCCAGTTTCTCTGCAGCTGTGAATGCTTCTTTAATGATCTTACCGAAAGAGACGATAGTTACATCACTACCTTCTCTCTTTATATCAGCTTTTCCAATTTCAATGAGGTATTCCTCTTCAGGCACTTCTCCCTTATCACCATACATTTGCTCACTTTCCATAAAAATAACCGGATCGTCGTCTCTGATCGCAGCTTTCAGAAGTCCCTTTGCATCATAAGGAGTTGAAGGAACTATAACTTTAAGTCCCGGAGTGTTTGCGAACCAGCTTTCGAAAGCCTGTGAATGGGTAGCACCTAACTGACCTGCAGAAGCGGTTGGCCCTCTAAACACGATTGGAATATTGAACTGCCCTCCACTCATTTGGCGCATCTTCGCAGCATTATTGATGATCTGATCTATCCCAACCAGGGAGAAGTTAAAGGTCATAAATTCAATGATTGGCCTGTTACCGTTCATTGCCGAGCCTACTCCTATACCAGCAAAACCAAGTTCTGAAATAGGCGTATCGATTACACGTTCAGGTCCAAATTCGTCCAACATCCCTTTGGAGGCCTTATAAGCACCATTATATTCGGCGACTTCCTCTCCCATTAAGTAGATGCTGTCATCCCGACGCATTTCTTCGCTCATCGCCTCAGCAACGGCTTCTCTAAATTGAATTGTCCTCATTATAAAATATCTTAATTTTTAATCCTGAAGAGCAAAAATAGTAATTCGGTAAGGTATATCCCATAATTGCCGATTAAAATTTTCCCAAGTTCCATAAATGAAAACATAAGAATAATACGCTCCGAAAGATTCTGAGATATTCTAGCCTATTAATAAGATTATTTTAATGAAAAGCAGATTAAAAGCATAATTCCTTAAATAGCATCAAATATTTTAACCAATTTTATTATGCATGCATAGCATTTTTTGATTAAAATTACTTACCTTCGTGAACGAAAACGATTTAATAAAAAAAGAAAAATATATATGAAAATTCTAGTATGTATTAGTCATGTTCCTGACACTACATCGAAGATCAACTTCACAGATGGAGATACCAAATTTGATACGAACGGAGTTCAGTTTGTAATAAATCCGAATGATGAATTCGGACTTACAAGAGCGATGTGGTTCAAAGAAAAACAAGGTGCAAGTGTTGACGTGGTAAACGTAGGAGGAGCTGAGACCGAGCCTACTCTAAGAAAAGCATTGGCTATTGGAGCAGATTCTGCAATAAGAGTGAATACTGCACCGGTTGACGGATTCCAGGTTGCTAAAGAACTTGCAAAAGTTGTAAAGGATGGTGAATATGACCTGGTTATTGCTGGAAGAGAATCTATCGACTATAATGGTGGTATGGTTCCCGGAATGCTGGCTCAAATGCTGAATGCAAATTTTGTGAATAATTGTATAAAATTAGAAGTAGAAGGTGATAAAGCCACCGCAGTACGTGAGATCGATGGTGGTAAAGAAACATTAACCGCTTCTCTTCCTCTTGTTATTGGAGGACAAAAAGGACTGGTTGAAGAAAGTGACCTTAGAATTCCAAATATGAGAGGGATCATGCAGGCGCGTAAGAAACCTTTAAATGTCGTGGAGCCTTCAGAACCTTCAGCAAAGACCGAAGCTGTGAAATTTGAAAAACCAGCTCCAAAAGGAGATGTTAAATTGATCGATCCTGAAAATCTTGATGAACTTATCGATCTTCTGCACAACGAGGCGAAGGCGATCTAAGAAAGGTTTATTAGAAACAGGAATTCAAAATTTAAAAATTAAAAGAAAATGTCAGTTTTAGTATA
The DNA here is from genome assembly GCA_964456105.1 of uncultured Christiangramia sp. Lineage (GTDB taxonomy): Bacteria > Bacteroidota > Bacteroidia > Flavobacteriales > Flavobacteriaceae > Christiangramia. Next base: position 4,784 of record CAYWAB010000168.1, read on the forward strand.
TATAGAATCAGAAGAAGGAAAATTTAAAAAGGCTTCCTATGAAGTAGCTTCTTATGCAAAAGGAGTTGCCGATATGTTGGGAACAAGTGTTACCGGGATCACTTTTAATGTTGATGAGGTATCAGAACTTGGCACTTATGGAGTAGATAAGGTTTTAAAGGTCAATAACGATAAACTTTCAAAATTCAATGCAGAAGCCTATGCAGATACCATTAAACAGGCAGCTGAAAAAGAAGATTCTAAAGTAGTTGTATTAAGCCAGAGTGCTAACGCCAAATATCTCGCTCCTTTACTAGCCGTACAATTGGAAGCCGGTTATGCTTCAAATGTCGTGGCCCTTCCGGAAAGCGCGGAGCCATTTAAAGTAAAAAGAACCGCTTTTACTAATAAAGCTTTCAATTTTACAAGTATATCTTCAGAGGTGAAGATTATCGGTTTGGCCAAAAATGCCTTCGGATTAAAAGAATCACAAGCTGATGCAACCGCAGAAGATTTCAGCCCAAGCCTTTCGGAAGAGGATTTTTCAGTGAATGTAGAGTCTGTAGATAAAGCAACAGATAAGGTGACAATTGCAGATGCTGAGATTGTTGTTTCAGGAGGACGCGGACTTAAAGGCCCCGAGAACTGGGGAATGATAGAGGAAATGGCAGATATACTTGGAGCTGCGACAGCTTGTTCAAAACCGGTAAGCGATATGGGATGGAGACCACATAGCGAACACGTCGGACAGACCGGTAAACCGGTGGCATCAAATTTATACATTGCAGTGGGAATTTCAGGAGCGATACAACATCTTGCAGGTATTAATGCCGCAAAGACCAAAGTTGTAATCAATAACGATCCTGAAGCGCCTTTCTTTAAAGCTGCCGACTACGGAATAGTTGGAGATGCCTTTGAAGTGGTGCCAAAACTAAATGAAAAATTGAAGGAATTTAAAGAGAAAAACGCATAATTTTTATAAATTGCGACCCATAAAAGGGCTGTCTAAATCTGGTGAAATGTCCTTATTTAGACGGCCTTTTTAATT
>CAYWAB010000169.1:0-5760 GCA_964456105.1 uncultured Christiangramia sp.
GTATGGCTAGTGCAAACGGAAGAAAGGTCCTTGCGAGAAGAAGGGCTAAAGGTAGAAAGAAATTATCTGTATCTTCTGAAAACAGACACAAACACTAATGAATAACGTATTTCGAAAATAATAAAGGTGTTACTTTTTAAGTAACGCCTTTTTTTATATCCACACGCTTCTTATTTTTACTGCGAACACAACACAATAACATGCCTAAAAACAAAAACATCAAGTGCGTACTAATCATAGGTTCAGGACCAATTATCATTGGACAGGCTTGTGAGTTTGATTATTCAGGAACCCAATCTCTTAGATCCTTAAGAGAGGACGGAATCAAAACCATTCTGATCAATTCGAATCCGGCAACTATCATGACCGACCCTTCCATGGCCGATCATGTATATTTAAAGCCTCTTACTACAAAATCTATTGTTGAAATCCTAAAAGCTCATCCAGAGATAGACGCAGTTCTACCTACCATGGGAGGACAAACAGCATTGAACTTATGTATCGAAGCGGATGAAAAAGGGATCTGGAATGATTTTAATATTAAGTTGATAGGTGTAGATATTGATGCAATAAATATTTGTGAAGACCGGGAGCAATTCAAACAACTTATGGGGCGTATCGGTATTCCGGTTGCTCCTGCAAAAACAGTAACCTCCTATTTACAAGGAAAAGAGGTTGCACAGGAATTCGGATTTCCGCTGGTAATTCGTGCGTCCTTTACCCTTGGAGGTGGAGGAGCAGGTTTCGTTCATAAAGCTGAAGAATTCGATGAAATGCTATCTCGCGGACTTGAGGCTTCTCCAATCCATGAGGTTTTGATCGATAAAGCCTTATTAGGTTGGAAAGAATATGAGCTGGAGCTTCTGAGGGACAGGAATGACAATGTTGTGATCATTTGTACCATAGAAAATATGGATCCAATGGGAATACATACAGGAGATTCGATCACAGTAGCCCCCGCGATGACCCTTAGTGATAAGGCTTTCCAGAGAATGAGGGATATGGCCATTAAGATGATGAGAAGCATCGGAGATTTCGCCGGAGGTTGTAACGTTCAGTTTGCTGTTAGTCCGGATGAAAAGGAAGATATCTATGCAATTGAAATAAACCCAAGGGTTTCAAGATCTTCGGCTCTTGCCTCTAAAGCTACAGGTTACCCTATTGCTAAAGTAGCAACAAAACTTGCTTTAGGCTATAACCTTGATGAACTTGATAACCAGATCACTCAGTCTACCTCTGCACTGTTCGAGCCTTCTCTGGATTATGTGATCGTTAAGATCCCAAGATGGAATTTTGACAAGTTCGAAGGATCAGACCGTACTTTAGGACTTCAAATGAAGTCTGTAGGAGAAGTGATGGGAATAGGAAGATCCTTTCAGGAAGCTTTACACAAAGCGACTCAATCCCTTGAAATTAAAAGAAATGGACTTGGAGCCGACGGAAAAGGTTATACCGATTATGACCAGATCATGCATAAGCTTACAAATCCAAGCTGGGACCGTGTTTTCGTAATTTATGATGCCATTCAAATGGGTATACCGCTTAGCAGGATACATGAGATCACAAAAATAGATATGTGGTTCCTGAAGCAGTATGAAGAGCTTCATGCCCTGGAAAATGAAATTTCAACTTACGATATAGAATCCTTACCAAAAGATCTTCTTCTGGAAGCTAAACAAAAAGGTTTTGCAGACAGGCAGATCGCTCATATGTTGGATTGCTGGGAGAGTGAAGTCTATAAGAAAAGGGAAGAATTAGGTGTGAACAGAGTTTACAAGCTTGTAGATACCTGTGCAGCTGAATTTAAAGCAGAAACTCCTTATTATTATTCAACATTCGAAGAAGAGATAAAATCTAAGGATGGGGAAGTTTATACTTCCAATGAAAGTAAGGTTTCAGATAAAAAGAAAATCATCGTTCTTGGTTCTGGTCCAAACAGAATAGGCCAGGGGATAGAGTTTGACTACAGTTGTGTTCATGGAGTACTAGCTGCCTCTGAATGTGGTTATGAAACAATCATGATCAATTGTAACCCGGAAACCGTATCTACCGATTTTGATATCGCAGATAAGCTTTATTTCGAACCGGTATTCTGGGAGCATATTTATGACATTATTAGACATGAAAAGCCTGAAGGAGTTATCGTTCAGTTAGGTGGGCAAACGGCTCTTAAACTCGCTGAAAAGCTCGATAGATATGGAATTAAGATCATGGGAACCAGTTTTGAAGCACTGGACCTTGCTGAAGATCGAGGAAGCTTTTCAAAATTGCTTCAGAAGAATGACATCCCTTATCCTGATTTTGGTGTTGCAGAAACTGCAGACGAAGCTCTTGCATTAGCAGATGAACTTGATTTCCCAATTCTGGTAAGACCTTCTTACGTTCTTGGTGGACAGGGAATGAAGATCGTTATTAATAAGGAGGAGCTCGAAGCTCATGTTATTGATCTTCTTAGGAAAATACCGAATAATAAACTTCTATTAGACCATTATTTGGATGGAGCCATTGAAGCAGAGGCAGATGCCATTTGTGACGGCGAAGAGGTTTACATAATAGGAATAATGGAGCATATTGAACCTTGCGGAATCCACTCGGGCGATTCGAATGCCTTACTACCTCCTTTTAATCTAGGAGATCTTGTAATGCAACAGATAAAGGATCATACGAAAAAGATCGCATTGGCTTTGAATACCGTAGGACTTATAAATATTCAGTTTGCCATTAAGGACGATAAGGTCTATATCATTGAGGCTAATCCACGAGCATCCAGGACTGTTCCTTTCATTGCAAAAGCATACAAGGAGCCTTATGTGAATTATGCAACCAAAGTAATGCTTGGTAATAAGAAGATCAAGGATTTCAAATTCAACCCACAGCTTGAGGGTTATGCGATCAAACAACCGGTATTCTCTTTCAATAAGTTCTACAATGTAAATAAACAGTTAGGACCTGAAATGAAGAGTACAGGAGAAAGTATCTTATTTATTGAGAGTCTTAAAGATGATGACTTTTATGATCTTTACTCAAGAAGGAAAATGTACTTGAGCAAATAAATAGCTAAACTTCTTATAAACAAATTCCTGCCGATATGAGAAAGATGTAATTTCAATTCTCAAATTGGCAGGAATTTTTATTTATAATCAATCATTATGAAAGAAATAGCAATGGTTTTTGGCGGGGTATTGGGAACACTTTCAGTAGTTTTCGGAGCTTTTGGTGCCCATGCACTAAAGAGATCGTTTAATGAGGATCAATTAAAGAGTTTTGAAACAGGAGTAAAGTATCAAATGTATCACGCGATAATGCTTATTATCTCGGGGATAATATTTCCTTTTGCTGAAACAGGTCAGGAATTAACAGTTTGGTTTTTTATAGTAGGAACAATCTTGTTTTCCTTTAGTATTTACGGACTTACTTATAGTGACTCCAGAGGTAAAAAGATCAGATTATTGGGACCAATAACTCCAATAGGAGGTATGTTTCTTATTATCGGCTGGATTCTTTTCACTTATAATGCTACTGAAATTGCACAATATTTAATGCCTTAAATCCCTTTTTTTATATTTTTCAGCAAACCATGCCACCAGAATTAATTGGACTGAATGATAAATCATTATAGGAAGCAATAATAGTCCTGAACTGGCAGCATTTCCAAATATAACCTTTACCATTACAGAGCCATGTACGAGTGATTTCTTGGTTCCGCAAAATTGTGCTGCGATCTTGTCTTCGGTATCGAAGCCTATTAGATTACTGAAGAAGCCCAGGCCAAAATAAATGAAAAAGAAAAGGACCAGTACGATCCCAGTCATTTTCAATAATTCTTCTATAGCCACAGTATTGAATAAATCTGAAGTGAACGAATTACTAAAACTGGAATAGATGATAAGCACTATTGTCGTTTTGTCAAAAAGACTAAGTTGCTTTCCGTATTTTCTGGCAAGAACTCCTAAATACCTTTGAAGAAAAAGGCCAATGGCAAGTGGTACAATAATTTGCAGGCAAAGCTTTTGCAAAACTTCCAGAAAATCAAAATTCGTCGTTTTTTCCAGAATGAAACCGATCCATAAAGGAGTGGCCACGATTCCTATGAGCCCTGAAAGACTGGCATTAAAGATCGCTGTTGGTAGATTTCCCTTCGCAAGTGCTACCATTACCACAGATGATGAAACCGTTGATGGTAAGGTACCCAGAAAAAATAAGGCGATCCAAAGGTCAGACCTTAAGCCTTCGTCGAACAGAGGGAGGCAGGCAAGGCAAAGCAATGGAAAAACAATAAAAGTGGTAATATGAATTACTAAATGGACCTTATAATTTAAAAATCCTGCTTTGAATTCTGCCGGAGCAAGTTTCAATCCGTAAAAGAAAAAGATCAAACCAATTCCTATATCGGTAATTGTTTTGAGAGGCAGAATCTCTATGCCCTGAGGGAAAAGGTATGCAACACCTATGGCGATAAAGATAGCAAGTATAAACCCGTGCGATCTCAAGCTTCTTTTTCGATTTTTACTTTGTGGTCTTCCAGGATATGAAGGTACTTTTCAGAAGAAAAATCAGTTTCTAGGAACTCCTGAATTCTTTTCTTTTTCATGCTCCTCTTCTTGATGCTCTTCGCAAAACGTCTAATTTCATTGTCATTTTTCAGAATAAGTCCCGGAACTTCGATGGATTGACCATTAGAGTCCTTGGCCACCATTGTGAAATAAGAAGAATTACAATGCTTTTTTTCTCCGGTCTGAATATTTTCCGCCTCAACCCGAATACCAATAACCATAGAACTGTGGCCAACGTAATTCACGGATGCTTTCATGGTTACGAGTTCGCCGATCTCAATTGGTCTAAGAAAATCCACAGTATCTACGCTGGCGGTAACACAATAGGCTCCTGAATATTTTGAAGCGCAGGCAAAAGCGACCTGGTCCAGTAAAGAAAGGATATACCCACCATGTATCTTTCCGTTGAAATTGGAATGGGAGGGGAGCATTAATTCGGAGATCGTTATACAACTTTCTTCTACCTTTTTATATTTTTTATCCATAGCTATTTTCTAAAATGAGGGCTTTCAGATTTTTCTACTCCAGTGATGAAATATTTGGTGTCTCCCCAAAAGAAAAAAGTATCAAAACGTTCTACATAGGTGAGTCTTACATAATTCCCTTCGTATTCCTGAAGTTTTTCAATCACTTTATCTTCCTTATCAAGTACAGAGAACTGAAAGATCTGGGCGCCGCTAATCCCCTGGCTTATTTCACCTTCCCAGGTCTTTGAGACTATTCCTTTTCGGCTAAATTTAATGAGTTCTCCGCTACGGGTTCCCTCGCTGTAAGGAACGAAATAGATAAAGGCGAAATACAGCATCCATATTCCGAATATTCCTCCCAGGATATATAATAAGGTTTTCTTCATCTTAAATGTTCTTATAAACAAGGTTTAGGAAATCTTCCAGTTTTGAGGGTTCCAGCCACCGGGTTACTATTACCATTTTGTTCTTTTGGTCTATGACTATAAAATTCCCTCCAAAACCAGCGGCATAGAAAATTTCTGTATCGATATTGCTCATATTTCGATCACCTTCAGAATTCAGCCACCACATATAACCATAATTAGGATTTGGCTTAGAAGGTTTCAACGCTTCTGAAATTAATTCCTCAGAGATCAATTCCTTTCCATCCCATTTTCCATTGTTCATAAAAAGAAGTCCGAACCTGGCCATATCTTCGGTATTGATGAACATTCCTCAACCGGAATGCCCTCCGCCAC
>CAYWAB010000170.1:0-5702 GCA_964456105.1 uncultured Christiangramia sp.
CTACAATTGGTAAACCGATTCCTCCTTTTCTGATTATTGCACCCAGTGGAGCGCCTACGAAGAAAAGAACTATACAGGCTATGGAAAGTGCGTATTTTTCGTGTAAGGCGATCTCAAATTTATTGATTTGTTTAATATTTACCTTGAATTCCTGCTTCTTCATATTAAGATGAGCCAGCGCTGAATTTATGGTTCCCAGGGCTAAATTGGTGATCTGGGTCCCGTCGAAAGTATCGTAATAGGATAAAATTCCCTCTTCCGAATGATCCACTTTAACTGAATCGTTGAGCTGCAAATTCATGTTTAAGGTAGTTACGCCCGTGCGCTTGTACATGCTTTCCTTGAATTCTCTCATTCTCTCATTATAGGAAACTGAAAATGAATCGATACTTTCATCCAATTCTGAGATTTTGAGCATTCCGTGAGTAGAACTATAAGTTTCATCCTCAAGATCTACGTTATTAAATTCTGATAGATCAATATTGATAACATATTCCTCGAAATAACTTTTAGTAAAGGGTTTTCTCTGTCTTTTCTGAAAATCGCTAGGCTGGATTTCATCGTAATAATTGCCCTCCTTAAGGATAAGAGATAACACGTCTGAATCTGTACTACCAACAAGTTCTCCCTCTTTTGCTTTTATTACAGTATTGTTACCGCCGCGCAGACTTTTCTGGTGAATTACTACATCGGTAAGAAAACGATCATTTTCACCACTTTTTTCCTCCACCTTAATATTGAAATTCCCAATGTCGTTAAAAGTCCCCTCTGTAATTGCCATTGCCGGTTTAAGCTGGGCGATATTCTTACGCAGGTTGATAGATTTGAATTCTGCTGCCGGGATCACATTGTTAGCGAAAAAAAATGCCACAATACTTACTAGAAGTATAAAGGCAGTTAATCCACGCATTGCCCGCTGAAGGGAAATTCCTGAAGATTTCATTGCTGCAAACTCATAATTCTCGGCAAAGGTTCCAAAGGTCATTATGGAGGTGAGCAGAATAGTGAGCGGTAATACCAGTGGGACCAGTTTAGGAGAAAAATACAGAAGAAATTTCAAAATCACTTCTGCATCAAGATCCTTACCGGCTAGTTCACCTATGTACAACCAGATCGTCTGGAGGACAAAGATGAACATGAGAATGATAAAGACCGAAAAAAAGGTTTTTAAAAAACTGGTTAGTATGTACCGGTCGAGAATCTTCAATTTAGTCTAATCTATTGATGTAATAGTTGCTATAACGATCCTCGTTAAAGGTGAACAGGTTTTGCGCCAAAGGCTGGTCTGTTTTAAAGCTTTTTACTGTTATGGTGATCTTAGTACCATTATCCTGAGTTTGTATCAGGTTATAAATATGTTTGGTTTGCTTATCTATTCCTAAGAGAATATTCTTTATTTCCGCTTTGCTGTCTTTCGGAGTAAGTTTTACATACTGGATCTCACGACCTTTGACGTTCTGTGTGATATCCATTGCATAATTATAACCATCTTCGTAAAAACTGAACATTTTCGAAGGGGTTATGCTGTTACTGTCTTCTTCTACATAAGTTGAAATATTTACTTCCTCATCCTCAGGAATTATAGTGTAGATCTTTTTCCCGTCGAACATTTGCGTAGTACCCATGAGGTTTAAAACATATTTCTCACCATCGATACTAACATCTCCTCTTGTTTCCTGGCTAACATTTTCGGCAGCGTTCTCTAATGCATACTTGAATTCAATCACCATATTGTCATAAGACTTAACTTTTGAAGAAACTTCATTAAGAAGTTTTTCAGCCTTTTGAGAACTTTGAGCCTGAATGTTGAAAGTAAGGATTGCAGCCAGGATAAATACTAATTTTTTCATTTCGATTTTTTAATTGTTTGGTTCTTCATTTAAAAGTTCGTCCAAAGCCGCTAAATCTGTAACCAAAACCTGTCTAGCCTTGCTTCCTTCAAATGGACCAACGATGCCAGCGGCTTCCAATTGATCTATTATTCTACCCGCACGATTATAGCCAAGTTTTAATTTCCTTTGAAGTAATGAGGCAGAACCCTGTTGGGCTGTCACAATCACTTCTGCAGCTTCGCGGAACAATTTGTCCCTCTCACTCACATCTATATCAACTCCTGTGCCACTTTCCTCACTTTCGTAGGCCGGTAATTGATGAGCATCGGGATAGGCTTTTTGGGAACCAATGAACTCTGTAATTTTATCTACTTCAGGGGTGTCTACAAAAGCACACTGTAGCCTTTTAAGTTCATTTCCCTGTGTGAAAAGCATGTCACCGCGGCCAATTAACTGATCTGCTCCCTGATTGTCAAGTATTGTTCTGGAATCGATCTTCGAGGTCACCCTAAATGCGATCCTGGCAGGGAAATTCGCTTTAATGATACCGGTGATAACATTTACCGATGGTCTTTGAGTTGCAATGATCAAATGGATACCTATGGCACGAGCGAGTTGTGCCAGTCTTGCAATTGGGGTTTCTACCTCTTTCCCCGCGGTCATTATAAGATCTGCAAATTCATCTACAACAAGGACGATATATGGTAAAAATTTATGTCCGTCATTAGGATTCAGTTTTCTGGCCTTGAATTTCGTATTGTATTCTTTTATGTTCCTGCACATGGCATTTTTCAACAGCTCATAGCGGTTATCCATTTCAATACAGAGTGAATTGAGCGTATTAATGACCTTAGTATTGTCGGTAATGATGGCCTCCTCGGTATCCGGTAATTTTGCCAGGTAATGTCTTTCTATCTTATTAAACAGGGTAAGTTCTACTTTTTTAGGATCTACCAGTACGAATTTCACTTCCGCCGGATGCTTGCAATAAAGTAAAGATGTAAGGATCGCATTCAAACCAACAGATTTACCTTGCCCTGTAGCTCCTGCCATTAAGAGGTGTGGCATTTTAGCCAGGTCTACTACAAAGGTTTCATTGGATATCGTTTTGCCCAGGGCCATTGGGAGTTCCATCTCGGCATTTTGAAAACGTGGCGAAGAAATTACTGATCGCATCGAAACTATAGTAGAATTCTTGTTGGGAACCTCAATACCAATAGTACCTCTTCCGGGAATTGGAGCGATGATTCTTATCCCGAGTGCAGATAGGGACAAGGCAATATCATCTTCCAGGTTTTTGATTTTGGAAATGCGTATCCCGGCTTCGGGAATAATTTCATAAAGAGTAACGGTTGGGCCCACCGTGGCTTTGATCTGCGCGATATCGATCTTATAATTTTTGAGTGTTTCAACGATACGGTTCTTGTTCTCTTCAAGCTCCTCCTGGTTGATCGTGATGCCACCACCATAATCTTTCAATAATTCAATGGTTGGGAATTTATAATTTTTAAGTTCCAGGGTGGGATCAAATTCTCCAAAATCCTTGACCAGTTTTTTGCTCAGATTGTCTTCTTCCTCTTCCTCGGGAGCGGCTTCAACTTCCATTGCCACCTCTTCTTCAGGATCACTGGAAACGGTTACTGAAGTTGAATTTTCCTGGATATTCTCTTTAGGTTTATCACTTGACAGATCTATGCTTTGTTGTTTTACTTCATTGTTTTTAACGGTTTCCTTTTTCCAATCCTGTTCTTCTTCCGTTTCTGATACTTTAAGTTTTTCCTCATCTATGGCTTCCTCAAGATCCTTTCTGCCACTCTTGAAATAGCTGCCTATCATTTCAGGAGTTATTTTAATGCGCAATGCCAGATAAGCAATGAAAAGGAATAGCATGAGCAGTACCGTTCCGAAAAATCCAAGATAATCCTGCAGGAAATCGTTCATTTCGAAACCTATCCTTCCTCCCAGCATTGCATTTGTATTAGCGAAAAAACCAAAAAATACAGATAACCAAATCATTACCAGTATTCCCCAAAACCAATAATTCTTAAGTTTTTCACTTTTAAGTCCTAAGAAAAGAAAAACGCCGGTGATTAAAATTAAAATAGCAAACGAAAATGCTGCGATTCCAAAACCCTTATAGATAAAAAAATCGCTTATAGTAGCCCCAAACTTACTCAGCCAGTTGCGAGCTTCTATTTCACGATTGTCAAACTCTCCTAATATGCTTTGGTCTGCCTGCCAGTTAAAAAGAAAAGAGATGAATGCCACTATAAGCGCTAATCCAAAAAGCATAAGGAAACTACCCAAAACCACTTTTTGTTGCCTATTCAGGTTTAGAGAAAATTTACGGGATTTACTGTCGGTTTTCTTGGTTCTAGCTTTCTTTTTAGCCATAAGCAGGTACAGGGGTTTTGGCAAAAATACAAATTAGCCTTGATCAAATTAACTAAAAAAAAATTCAATTTTAAAAGTTAATTGTGTGGCACCCTAATAACGCTAGAATTAAAAGTAAAATTCCGTTAGACCGAAAAAAGATAGGGGAAGTAAATAAAACAGCCTATGATTGCAGCTATGAATGCCGCAATAAAAACAGCACCAGCTGCAACATCTTTTATATGACCTATTTTACTGTGAAAATCGGGATGTACAAAATCGGCCATAGCTTCGATTGCTGTATTAAGCCCTTCTGCGCTCATCACTAATCCAATGGCAAGGAGCTGAAAAAGCCATTCTGTCCCGGTAATTCCAAAATACCAACCAGCAACGGTAACTGCTATGGCGATAAAGAACTGAACCTGTATGCTTGGTTCATGTTTTAGTAATAACCAGGCACCTTTCATGGCGTAACCTCCTCCTCTTATTCTTTTTCCGAGGAAACTGTCTTTCATTGGATCAGGCTTTTCATTGCGGAAAGATAATCAGGTTCTTCATCTATGCTCGAAACCTGCTGAACATACTGAACTATACCATTCTCATCAAGAACTATTATGGCACGGGATAGAAGTCCCTCAAAAGGTCCATCGATCAGTTCAACGCCATAATCTTTTCCGAAATTTCGGTCTCTGAAATCAGAAAGATTAGTTATGTTTTCAAGACCTTCCTCCTCGATGAATCTTTGTTGGGCAAATGGCAGGTCTCTGGAAATACACAAAATGGTGGTGTTTTTTAGCTCGGAAGCCTTTTCATTAAAGTTGCGAACAGATGTTGCACATACATTGGTGTCTATACTTGGGAAAATATTCATTATGATCCTCCTTCCTTTAAAATCTTCCAGGGTCCCGATAGATAGATCAGATCTTATCAATTCGAAGTGAGGCGCCTTTTCATCAAGTGCCGGAAGGGTACCATAAGTGGTAAATTTTTCTCCTCCAAGTTCAACCTTTGCCATAACTTTTTTTATAAATATAAATTTAGAAGAATGTCCCTTGGTTATTACTAAAATTATCATAAAAACAAAAGAGGCTGTTTCAATATGGAAACAGCCTCTTTTAATAGATTTGAAAAGAAAGTTTACTGGTCTATAGATCCTAAAACCTTCTTAACGAAATTGTTGGCAGCATCCCTTTCCGGAACACCATCCTGGATCATTTTATGGACTTCTACAGCTCCACAAAGATTAGTGAGTAATTCACCTATCACATCCATTTCTTCTTCAGAAACTGAGCGGTGTTCGGTAAAACTCTCAAGAACATCTATAGTATTCTCAAGTTTTTCAACCTCGTTATTCTTCTGTAAATGTCTAATTACTGGTAACTTCATCAACTAAGTTTTTTAGCTGGTCAAACTTGTTAGTTTGAACCTGATTCTTAAAACTTCCATTTTTGAATGTTGCGAAAGTTGGCAGGTTATCAACCTGGGCCAGTTTTCTGG
>CAYWAB010000171.1:0-5630 GCA_964456105.1 uncultured Christiangramia sp.
TTGCACAATGTTCCAGCAGGTTTTCGGTAAACTCCATCATCCAGTTATAATCCTTGTAAGCAACATAGATCTCCATGGCCGTGAATTCGGGATTATGTGTTCTGTCCATTCCTTCGTTCCTGAAGTTCTTGGAAAATTCATAAACTCCGTCAAATCCACCAACGATAAGTCTTTTAAGGTAAAGCTCGTTAGCGATTCTTAGGTAAAGAGGAATATCAAGCGCATTATGATGCGTTATGAATGGCCTTGCGGCAGCTCCCCCTGGAATTGACTGTAAAATAGGAGTTTCGACTTCGAAATACCCTTTGTCATTAAAGAAATTTCGCATCGCGTTGAAAAGTTTCGTACGCTTTACGAATATCTCTTTTACTCTTGGGTTAACAGCAAGATCAGCATAACGCTGGCGGTATCTTTGTTCCGGGTCATTGAAACCGTCATGTACATTTCCTTCCTTATCGGTTTTTGGCAGCGGAAGAGGTCTAATTGATTTACTCAATAAGTGAAAATCCTTAACCATTACGGTTTTTTCACCAACCTGAGTTTTGAACAACTCTCCTTCAATACCAATGAAGTCACCAATATCAAGCAATTTCTTGTACAGGTCGTTGTATTTAAATTTGTCTTCATCCGGGCAGATCTCATCCCTGTTAAAATAAACCTGGATACGACCTTTGGAATCCTGTAGCTCAGCAAAAGAAGCCTTACCCTGTATCCTTCTGGACATTAGTCTTCCTGCGATCACTACTTTTTTCCCGTCTTCAAACTTCTCTTTAATATCGGTGGTTGTATGATCCACCGGGTAAAGGTCGGCAGGATATGGATTGATACCGGCTTTTTTTATAGCCGTTAATTTTTCTCTTCTAATTTGTTCCTGTTCTGATAACTGCTGCATATACTATATTTTATGCATTCAACAAAAATGCGGATGCAAATATAGTGACTATCAGGCTGCCGCACAACGCAATTAAAAGCCGAAATAATAATTCTATCTTTGCATGAAAATTTGGTTAAGATGAGTATCTGGCGTGTAATTCTTTCCGTTTTATTTCCGCCTCTTGCGGTATATGATAAGGGATGTGGCTCTATTTTAATAGTGCTGATCCTTACACTTTTAGGCTGGGTCCCCGGCGTGATCGCCGCTTTGATAATCCTGAATAATCCCAAGTATTAGTTTATGAACAAGGAAGTTGAGGTAAGGAATTTAGGAATAAAGGATTATAAGGAGACCTGGGATTATCAGGAGGAGCTTTTTAAGGAAACCCTGGATCTTAAAATTAAGAATAGAAGAGAGGAACTGGATCTTCCAACAAAAAACCATTTACTATTTGTGGAGCATCCCCATGTTTATACATTGGGTAAAAGCGGAGATGTAAGTAATCTTTTGATTTCGGAGGAGGAATTAAAAGCCAAGAACGCCAAATATTATAAGATAAACAGGGGGGGAGATATAACCTATCATGGTCCGGGACAGTTGGTAGGATATCCTATTCTTGATCTTGATAATTTCTTTACAGATATTCATAAATACCTGCGTCTGCTAGAGGAGACCATTATTCTGACTTTATCCGAATATGGTTTGAAATGCGAACGAAGCCCTGGAGAAACAGGAGTATGGCTTGATGTTGGAACTCCTTTTGCCAGGAAGATATGCGCCATGGGAGTACGCGCAAGCCGCTGGGTGACCATGCATGGTTTCGCACTTAATGTAAATGCAGATCTTGGATATTTTGACAATATCATTCCTTGCGGCATTAAAGGCAAGGCTGTAACTTCCCTGAATGTGGAGTTAGGCAAGGAATCGGTAGATATGACTGAAGTACAGGAAAAGATATTAGGTCATTTTTCAGATCTTTTTGAGGCAGATCTAAAACTTGTAGATTAAAATCTCATTTTCTTCACCTTTTACTACAAGTTCCAGTTTGGTATCAATATCCGCATTGGAAATATCAATTCCAGAGTTTCCATAAACAGGAAAGCCATCCAATAACTCCCCACTGTCATCAAAAACATATACTTTTTTCGCTTGCGTATCGGTAATCCCTATCAGGTATTTGTTTTTGATCTTAAATAGCTGAGGATTTGTATATAATCCAAAATCCAGGTCTACTGTAATAGCTCCTATATTCAATTTATTTTCGTTCAGGTATACCAAAAGGTTGTCCTCTGCTGCGATCCTGTTATTCTCAGCCAGATCTTTATTTTCCATTGTGACTTTTCCAGACTGATCTATGGAAATCAAATTTTCCGTCGGGGCTGTACTAACAAAATCACCTTTATAACCATACCACTGATTTTCAGAAAAATCTATATTTTCATCAACCGGAACCCGAATATTTCCCTGTCGACTAAGAATGTTCATTTTGCCTGATTCTTCCGCAATTAAAATATAGTCTTTAGTGCCTAAACGAATATGTTTCGGAGGGAGTATGATCTTGCTGGCTGCCTTTTCAAAATCAAAACCTTTGATGGCTTTTCCTTTGGGGCCTATCATATAAATTCTCTTATCCTGGGTTAGAACGAACCGGTAATTCCTGTTGTTATCATAATCAAAGACAGAAACCGGCTGGGTCAAGGGATCATTGAACTTAATAGGGAAAGGTTTCACCCTGTTGCCGTCCCTGTCTATTACATGGAGGTTGTAGGCTGTAGAGAATGCCAGTTGTTTATTACCATTTCTAAACAGGTCAACCTGATGCACCGGCCCCATGATCCTGGAATCAAGTTGTTTCTGCCAGAAGATATTTCCTTTGTTAGAGATCAGGTATAAAACATTGTTTTCATCCTGAACCACGATATCCATCTGATCGGTACGGTGGTTTTTAAAAAATACAGGATTGGTATAGATTTTTCCCGGTGTCTTGATCGCTGAAGTTTGTTTTACCCCATTAGCCGTTATCGCTGAGCTTTGCTGGTTTGAAAAAACGGCATGCAAATGAGCAAATCCTTCATCCTTTATTAGCTGAAGCGCAGCGAGACTATTTTTCTGAAAGTTCAGTTTTTTACTTGTGTTTTCTGAATTGTTCAAAGCTTGCCATAAATTTTTAGGCTGGGCAAGAAATAACATCGAAGATTCAGAAGATAACTTACTCATCAATTCTGTATAATGTGGTGTGTTAGAAAGCACTGCTGAATTCTGGTAGGCTGAAATCACTTCTTTTAAAGCTTTTGGTCGTTCAGAGAATAGAATAAAATGGTTAATTATAGTAAAATAATTCAAGCTGTCCAGGGTAATCAGCTCAGGGATTAAGGAATTAAAAACAACTTTATTCTCAAGTTCGAAGATCTCAATATCCCTGTAAGTTTCAGAAGGAATTCCTAATCCGGCTAAGTTTTCTTTCGCTTCTTCTATTTCACGCACGTTAATGGTAAAAACTTTTTCTGAATCTATTTCAAACAGGGCGAGCTCTCTGGAATTATTCAATACTTCAGGATAGGTGGCACTTGTGCTATCCCCCCTGTATGTCATTAATTTTTCATGGAACTTTTTAAAGTCTTCGAAGCTGAAGGCCATCAGGTTGGTGAAATTTCTTGGGCATATCTGCACTGCTTCTATTGGTCGGGCTGAATTAGACCGGAAAATGCCAATCAGATCGTTGCTATTTCCAATAGCGATTCCATTAGCTTTAATTTCATCGGGAGTGATTTCCAGGTCCATGGATATCCATTTGGATAACTTTGAGAAGGCTGGAAAACCAAATACTTCAAAAAATGAATCTATTTCAGGTAAATAATCCTTTTGTCTGGCTATAAGACTTGTTTTATTGGGATCTGTCGCTTTCAGGGTGTTTTGAAAGTCAGCATCCTCCAGCCGGTCTTCCTCATTCAGGATGGAAAATAAAAGTTTTTTAGAATTGGTGAGGATAACCAAAGATCCGGATTCATACTTCAAGAGCTGCCAGTCATTTATTTGGATTCTTTGATATTCAATTCCATTTTCAGAGATTGTTTCAAGGCTTTTGTTTTTTATAGAATCGAGTTGAATAAAAGTGGAATCTGCTTTAGTGGTGAGAACATAGTTTAATTTTTCAGCTGATAAATCTGAAAAGCTTATTACTGTCTGGTTTTTAAAGTTAAGTTGGTCAATAAAACCAAGCTCCTCTTTTAGGCTGGTCTTGAGATTGAAATTGCCGGAGTTAAGGAATAGATTATCTGCCAGATCCTCCGAAAATCTGCCGAGATTTGGGCTTAAAATGATAATCTCGGCATTCGCCGGTATATAAACCCCTATCTGAACATTTAAGGTTTGCTTTTCGGAACAGGAGATTAATAGGAGAAAGCCTAAAAGAATAAAGATCTTTTTCATTTGCCAGAATTGAATCATGACAAAAATATAAACTTAGAAATCAATGGTCAATTGGTCAGGGAGTAATTTAAAACTTTTCCGATGATATTCTGTAGGGCCAAATTTTGCGATGGCTATACGATGTTCTTTAGTAGGATAACCTTTGTTCTTTTTCCAATTATACATTGGAAATTCCTTGTGTAGCTTTCTCATGTAATCATCTCTATAGGTCTTGGCCAGGATAGATGCAGCAGCAATACTCATATATTTTCCATCTCCTTTAATAATACATTCGTAAGGAATGTCTTTAAATGGTTTGAATCTGTTGCCATCCACAATTATGTGGTTAGGAGCGGTTTTCAATTTTTCTAGTGCCCTGTGCATGGCGAGTATCGAAGCATTAAGAATATTTATCTTGTCAATCTCCTCCATAAAAACATGGGCTACAGCATAACAGATACTCTCGGACTCAATACATTTTCTCAACTCGTTTCTGGATTCAAGACTTAAAATTTTAGAATCATTGATTAATTCATTCTTAAAAGCGGAGGGTAGAATTACCGCAGCCGCAGATACAGGTCCTGCCAGGCATCCTCTTCCGGCCTCAGCAGTTCCAGCAACCTGTAAATTAATATTATAGCTTTTCAACAACTGGATACAATTTTAGGACAATTAAAAAAGATTTTTTGGATGGACAAGTGTTAAAATTACTATTAATCGCAGCTTGTGTTAAAGATTTATCAAGTTAAATGCAGGAAAGTTTTGGATTATTAAGATTAAATTATGATTTTTGGCGCTGGCTAATTCAAATTTAACGAATAATGAAAAAAAGATTAAAAGGATTTCTGACGCTTTTATTAGTGTTGGTGGTGCAAATTGGTTTTGCACAAGAAAAGGTCGTCACTGGGACGGTCCTCGATGAAGATGGTTTACCACTACCAGGTGTAAACGTTATTGAGCAGGGGACAAGTAACGGTACGCAAACAGATTTTGATGGTAACTATAGTATCTCTGTTGAAGAGGGTGATGTTATTGTCTTTAGTTATTTAGGTTATGCTTCTCAGGAAGTGCCTGTAACTTCTGCAGATGTTTATGATATTGTACTTGCAACAGATGCTGCAGCTCTTGATGAGGTTGTGGTTGTAGGTTATGGTACAGCAACAAAACAATCATTTGCAGGTACTGCAACCACTGTATCAGCAGAGAACTTGGAGGTAAAGAACTTCTCCAACATTTCTCAGGCTCTTGCGGGTGAGGTTGCCGGTGTTAACGTAATTAATACTTCAGGTCAGCCTGGTACTACTTCTACTATACGTATTAGAGGTTTTGGTTCTGTTAATGGTAACAG
>CAYWAB010000172.1:0-5548 GCA_964456105.1 uncultured Christiangramia sp.
TAAAATTCGGGGTTGCGGTAAATGTCGTGATCATCGCTTTTGTGATCTTCGGGGTGATTGGGGTCCTAAATATGAAGTCTTCCTTTTTTCCTTTACAGGATTCAAGAATAATCAATATTTCAATAGCGTATCCAGGATCTGCACCCGAAGAGATCGAAGAAGGTATCATCCTTAAGATAGAGGATAACCTTAAAGGTCTTGAGGGAATAGACAGGGTTACTTCTGTGGCCAGGGAAAGTGGTGGTTCCATCACGGTAGAGATCGAAAGAGGTGAGGATATAGATGCCATGCTTACCGAAGTGAAGAACGCGGTAGACAGGGTACCGACATTCCCCAGTGGGATGGAACCTCTTGTGGTATCTAAACAGGAATTTATCCGGGAGACCATAAACTTCGCGGTAAGCGGAGAAAATGTTCCGCTTGCTACCTTAAAAAGAATAAGTCAGCAAATAGAGAATGACCTTCGTCTTATTGATGGGATCTCCCAGATTAGTATTTCAGGTTTTCCACAGGAAGAGATAGAGATCGCTGTTAGTGAGAACGATATGCTCGCTTATAATCTAACCTTTGAGGAGATCGCTCAGGCCGTTAGAAATTCTAACATTCTTTCTACAGGAGGAACAATCAAGACCGATGCAGAGGATTATCTAATTAGAGCCAATAATCGTGCTTATTATGCCGACGCCCTAAATGATATCGTACTTAAATCCAACGTTAGTGGAGAATTGGTGCGGCTTGGAGACGTTGCGAGGGTTAGGGACCAGTTTTCTGAGACTCCCAATGCCTTATATTTCAATGGAAATGTTGCTGTAAACGTTACGATCAGTAATACCAATAGTGAAGACCTTTTATCTACTGCGGAAAAGGTTAATGAATATATTGAAGAATTCAATCAGCGCAACAGTAATGTACAGCTGGATGTGGTAAATGATAACTCGATCACCCTTTCGCAACGGACACAGTTACTGGTAGAGAATGGACTGATGGGAATGATCCTGGTACTATTCTTTCTTTCGTTATTCCTTAATACCAGACTTGCTTTTTGGGTAGCATTTGGATTGCCAGTAGCCTTTCTGGGGATGTTCATTTTCGCGGGCTCTTTAGGAGTAACCATAAACGTGCTTTCTTTATTTGGGATGATCATAGTGATCGGTATCCTGGTGGATGATGGGATCGTTATATCCGAGAATATCTATCAGCATTCTGAGATGGGTAAAGGCCCCATTAAGGCTGCTCTGGACGGAACCATGGAAGTTGTTCCGCCCATTCTTTCTGCCATTATCACTACAGTACTCGCCTTTTCTACCTTCCTTTTCCTGGATAGTAGGATAGGGGAATTCTTCGGAGAGGTTTCCACGGTAGTTATTCTAACCCTGGTAGTCTCCCTAATAGAAGCCCTTGTAATTCTTCCAGCACATATCGCACACTCCAAGGCACTCAGGAAGGATAGGGCAAATGGTAAGCCTAAAAAGGGTATTGCCAGGTTCTTCCAGCAAATGAGGTCTATCAATAAGATGGGAGACCGTATCATGGTATTTATGCGTGATAAGATGTACAGCCCGGTGCTTCGTTTTGTACTAACTCAACAGGTAATGGCTCTGGCAGTACTCATTACGGTTTTGATTCTTACCATTGGAGCAATAGGAGGAAACTGGATCAGGATCACCCTGTTTCCAAGTATAGCGAGCGACAGGGTGAGCATCGATCTTTTGATGCCTGAAGGAGTGAACCCTGAAAGAACGGACTCTATCATCTCTATGGTAGAGGCTGCGGCCTGGAGAGTTAATAAAGAATTTACCGAAAAACAGACCGGGAACAAACAGGTGGTGGAAAATATCATCAAAAGGGTTGGTCCTGGAAATAATAAGGCTTCCCTGGATGTAAACCTGTTACCCGGAGAAGAAAGGGATTTCAGTTCACCTGAGATCACCAACGCGATAAGAGATGAAGTAGGTCCTGTTTACGGGGTTGAAACCTTAACCTTTGGTTCCGGTGGTAATTTTGGAGGTTCACCAATTTCTGTATCACTACTTGGTAATAATCTCGATGAACTGGAGGCTGCTAAGGCGGAACTAAAAACTAATCTGGAGAATAATTCCCTATTAAAAGATATCACGGATAATGATCCTCAGGGAATCAAGGAGATCAATGTCAAACTTAAGGATAATGCCTATGCCCTTGGATTGGATCTTGGGGAGGTAATGAGGCAGATCAGGAATGGATTCTTTGGTACTCAGGCGCAGCGTTTCCAGCGAGGCCAGGATGAAATTAGGGTATGGGTTCGGTACAACCGCGAGAACAGGTCATCTATCAATGATCTCGATGAAATGAGACTCGTTACCCCTTCAGGACAACGGGTCCCTTTCGATGAGATCGCTAATTATGAGATCGTAAGAGGGACTGAATCTATCAGTCACCTTGATGGAATGAGAGAAATAAGGGTCTCTGCAGACATGGAGGATCCTAACGGAAGTTCCACAGAGATACTTGAAGATATTCGGAACAATGTGATTCCTGAAATTCTTGAAAAATATCCAAGTATTACCGTTTCCTACGAGGGACAGAACAGGGAGGCCAGTAAGTTGACCAGTTCTGCTGCGAAAGTAGTGCCGATTATTCTGTTCCTTATCTATGCAACGATTGCCTTTACCTTTAGAAGTTATAGTCAGCCATTCCTTTTAATGCTCATGATACCATTTAGTATCATTGGGGTGGCCTGGGGACACTGGATCCACGATTTTCCTATAAACGTATTATCCTTATTAGGGATCATTGCCCTGGTGGGAATTATGGTGAATGATGGTCTCGTGCTGATTGGTAAGTATAACGGCTTCTTACGGGACGGTCTGGATTTCAAGAAATCTCTTTATGAGGCAGGTAGAGCCAGGTTCCGTGCGATATTCCTAACCTCCCTTACTACGATTGCCGGTCTGGCACCCCTTCTTTTTGAAGGTAGCAGGCAGGCACAATTCTTAAAACCAATGGCAATTTCCATTTCTTATGGGATAGCAATAGCAACGGTTCTAACATTACTTTTACTGCCTTTACTACTTTCTATCAGCAATAGTATCAAGGTTAGCAGTAGATGGCTCAAAACCGGAACAAAACCTTCGAAGGAAGAAATGGAAAGAGCTATTAAAGAAAAATACGAAGCAGAAGCACATGAAAATATCACATAGTTTTATCCTTGTTCTCATACTTATCATTTCGATAAATGCACGATCACAGGAGGAACTTCTTACCAAGGATGAAGTCATAAACAAAGCTCTGGAAGAAAATTTTGGGATAAAGATCGCCCGGAATAATGTGGAGATCGCAGATAACAACCAGAGTATTTTGAATTCTGGCTACCTTCCAATTATTCAGGGTCTGGCCGGTGGAAATTACAGTATTAACGACCGGGTTACCGAGCCGGAAGGGCGTGAGACCGTTGTTCAAAGGGATATAGAGAATACCGGCTTCAATGCTTCCATAAATCTGGACTATACCCTTTTTGACGGCTTAGGCAGGTTTTACAATTACAAAAGCCTGAAGGAACAATACAACCTTTCACAGTTGCAGGCCAGGGAAACTATCGAAAATAGTATCCTGCAAATCATGTCGGTTTACTATGAGATCGCAAGACTTTCAGAAAACGTAAATGTATTAGAAGAAACACTTAATATTTCCCAGGAGAGAGTAACCCGGGCAAAATATCAGTTTCAATACGGGCAGGCTAATAATCTTGTAGTCCTTAATGCGAAAGTGGATGTAAATAACGATAGTATAGCCCTCATCGAAGCAGAACAACTACTTAAAAATACCAAAAGGGATCTGAATGTGCTTTTAGACCGCGAAATGGCTGAAAATAATTTCGTGGTAGATACGACGGTAAATTTTATTTCGGCACTTGAGTTAGCAGATTATGTGGACCAGGCGCAGAATAATAACGTTTCACTGCTGCAAATTGAAAAGAACATTACCATAAGCGAATACGATTTGAAGATCAGTAAATCTGGATATTTACCAAGTGTAGGACTTTCCGGTTCTTACGGATGGAATCGTAATGTGAGTGCTGCAACGGCATTCTTCCCTGGAGCTACTTCCAGGTCGGATGGACTGTCTGCAGGCGTAAGTCTTGTCTGGAATCTTTTCGATGGCGGAAGAAGAAGGATTCAGGTGCAGAATTCAAGGATACAGTACGAGAATCAGGAGATCCTTAAAGAGCAGATCAAACAGGAAGTGAGTAGGGATATTGCCAATGCCCTGGGGAACTATCAGAACAAATTGTATATACTTCAGGTGCAAGAGGAGAATGTAACCACCAATATGGATAATTTTAATCGTTCTGAAGAACAATACAAACTTGGAAGGATAACATCCATAGAATTCAGGCAGGCTCAGATAAACCTTCTGGATGCCCGTACCAGTCTTAATCTTGCCAAATATGATGCTAAACTGGCAGAATTGCAAATACTTCAATTAACGGGACAGCTGCTGAACGTGCAACTTTAGCTATGATGGAACATTTTTTTCAGTGCCCATATTGTTGGGAGGAGGTCTCTGTCATCCTGGATCCTTCTGTATCTTACCAAAGATATATTGAAGATTGTGAAGTTTGTTGTAATCCAATCGAGTTTACGGTAAGCTTTGAAAATAGGGAGATGTTGAGCTTTGAGGCAACATCCATTGAACAATAGTTTTCAATTTTAGGCTACTTCTGAGTGCAATTAATTATTATCTTTAATTGATACAAAGTTAAAGATGGCACAAATTTTTGAGCTCGCAGATCACGTAGTGGGATTCCTGGTTAGTGATGACATTGATAAGGAACATATCAAGGAAATTCATCGAGAAATAGATTCCAGGTGTAAAGAGCACGAGAAAATCAACTTATTCATTGAGATCGCGCCCGGGACCGATTTCAGTATTTCAGCCTTTTTAAAAGATATTAAGTTTAAGACCAAACATGTGGGAAAGTTCAGAAAGATGGCTATTGTTACCGATCTGGATTGGTTTAAGATCTATTCTTCCCTTAAGGATGTTTTTATGGAATCGGATATTCGTAACTTTTCTAATGATGAACGCCTGGAAGCCATTAATTGGATATCACATTAAAAATCAGATAACCTATTTATTTCCATTTATTGATTGGGTCCCTATAATAGAACTGGACAGATGCCTGGGCTTGAATGATCTATTTTGCGAAGCCGATTGTTATAGGCCTGTGGATTATAGAAATTTACAATTTTCTGAAAAAGATTTTATTCAAAAGTTTGGTGTAAAACTAAAAATGATATTATATTTGCCATCCAATATCGCGGGATAGAGCAGTAGGTAGCTCGTCGGGCTCATAACCCGAAGGTCACTGGTTCGAGTCCAGTTCCCGCTACTAAGCAAAAAGCCACTCAATCGAGTGGCTTTTTTATTTATAAGTCAGAAATACCTATAAAGTGGTATTGCTTTTGTATTTATAATTGTTTAATTTTCAATATTATACCCTACACAAAGTACATACCCTACACAAAGTACATACCCTACACAAAGTACATACCCTACACAAAGTACA
>CAYWAB010000173.1:0-5441 GCA_964456105.1 uncultured Christiangramia sp.
AATTTGACTAAGCACGTCGCAGCACTTTAATTTTAGCAGTGTTCAATTTATAAAGAGAATGCTTTCCGATTCCGGGAAGCATTTTTTTATTGGTATATCTTAGAATACTGATACTCCAGTTAAGGTAGTAAATCGTTCGAGAGCTTTCATTCCGAGTTCTGAATTCCCTTTTTCATTGAGAATGGGACTCCAAACGGCAACTGAATAATTATCTGGGTGGATGGCTACAATTCCTCCGCCTACACCGCTTTTTCCTGGTAATCCTACCTGAAAGCTAAATTCCCCTGCTTCATCATAAAACCCACAGGTTTGCATCAAAGCGTTTATCCTCTTTACCGTTTTGGGTTTCAGGACTTGTTCGCCGGTAGACAGTATCTGCCCCTTATTGGCAAAGATCATAAATGCTTTCGCGAGTTGCTTACAGGACATGGCCAGAGAGCATTGATGGAAATAGAAATCCACAATGGGTTCTACATCACATTTAATATTTCCCAAGGCCTTGATATAATTTACAAGAGCAATGTTCCTATATCCCGTTGCTTTTTCAGATTCAAAAACTTTAAGATCGTAATCTATGCTATCGTCTCCTGTAATTTTTCTAACAAAATCCAGTAGTTCTTTATTTGGATCATCCAGTTGATCTACAAGGATGTCTGAAATTACCAGTGCCCCAGCATTAATGAAGGGGTTGCGAGGTATGCCATGTTCATATTCAAGCTGGGTAAGACTATTAAAAGGGTCTCCTGAGGGTTCCACGGAAACTCTTTCCCATAATTGTTCTCCCATTATCCTCATTGCCATGGATAAGGCGAATACTTTTGAAATACTCTGGATAGAAAATAACTCTTCGCTGTCACCGAAGCAATAATTCTGCCGGTCCCCGCAATAGACATGCATCCCGAATTTTTTCATGTCAATTTTAGCGAGTTCTGGGATATAGGATGCAACTTTTCCTTTTACATCCCTATAACTCATTTCTTCATGTATAGTATCCAAAATATTTTGGTAGTCCATATTCTAATTTAAATCTGAAAGATCTGTTTCCGGTTCCACCTCATAAGGTACCTTATCCTTTTTGAACAATCTTGCCTTAAGCTTTCCTTTTAACTTAATTTTATCACCTTTTAATTCCAGCCAGCTACCCTCTCGTAAACCAATTACCGGTTGGGAGTTAATACCATGAAATTCTTTTATCCTTGTTTCCCTTGTTTCGCCTTTATGCCTGGAATTAGGGTCCGGATCAAGATAGTGGGGATTAATGTTGAAAGGAACCAGGCATAAGGTTTTAAAGGAAGGAGGGTAGACGATGGGCATATCATTAGTGGTTTGCATACTTAGACCTCCGATATTCGTTCCGGCGCTTGTACCTAAATAAGGTGTTCCTTCAAGAACATTTTTTCTTAATACATCCATCACTTTGTTTCGGTATAGTTCTGAAACCAAAAGAAAGGTATTACCTCCTCCTGTAAATATTCCTTCAGCCTGATCTATGGCATTTACAGGATTTTCAAATTCATGAATACCCTTTACCTCCAGTTTGATCTTAGCAAAAGCTTCCCGGGCCTTAGCAGTATATTCCTCATGACTTATTCCACCCGGTCTCGCATAGGGAATAAATAAGATTTCCTCCATTTCTGTGAATAATTCCTTTACGGCTGGTAATATATATTCGAGGTAATCCTGTTGATAGAGTGTAGAAGTGCTTGCGAGTATTGCCTTGGTCATCATTTTTTACAGTAAATTTATTGATTAAGTCTGGCCTTAACAAAGTTTAAGGACAAAGAAGATGCGAAATCACTAAAACGTTCGTTCTATTAATCAAACCAACCTTGAAATCTTTGAGACCATTCCGCTTTTTCCTTTGCTTATTTTTTCTTTTTGGAACGGTATTCAATATGTGCTCTCAGGAGACGAAAATTCTTCAGGGAAAGATATTTTCAGATAGTATACCACCCAACAATATCCATATCATTAACCTGAATTTGGCCCGTGGAACTACCAGTGATTCCAATGGTGATTTTGAAATTGTAGCAAGGCCGCTGGATACTTTGCTAATATCCTCAGTTCAGTTTCAGCGAAAAAAGATATTGGTCTCCAAGCAAAATTACATTGATGCCAAGATCTCGATATTTTTAATCCCACAGGCGACGGAACTTGATGAGATACAACTAAGTGATCTAAAGCTAAGCGGATTCCTTCAGGAGGATGTTTCCCGTATACGGATTGTAGATCGCTCCCAATTCGGGATTCCTTATGCTGAAAAACGACCAACACAGGCTGAAAGGCATCTTTACACGGCCAGCAGCTCTGCTGGTGGAATACCACTCGATCTTTTGATCAATACCATTAACGGGAAGATCAAAATGCTTAAAAAGGTTAAAGCGAACGATGAACTTTCAAAAAAGGTTGAAGAAGGCTTAAATGCAGTAGGAGTAGATTTTTTTACTGAGGATTTGGAATTGGACCGGGAGGAGGTGATAAATTTTATATATTACTGTGCCGAAGATCAGGAATTTTTGGACCTCCTGGCTTTAAAAAATAATCTTGGACTTATCAAATTCTATAAATCCAACAAATATCCTTTTTTAATCCTTCGGGGCATCGAAAAGGAATAACCAAAATTTTTTTGCTTTTGAAATATCTAAACTTCCTTAAATCGTACCGTTTCATTTTTCTGATCCTAGGTCTTTTAAGTTTTGAAATTGAAGCTCAGCAATTAAACCTTCTGGAAGGAAAAGTAACAGCTGATGGTTCAGGATTGGAAAACATTCATATTATAAATTTGAACCTCTCAAAAGGAACTACTACAGATGCCGAGGGCTATTTTAAAATTCAGGTAAGAGAGCAGGATAGTCTTCTGGTTTCTTCTGTGCAATTTGAGAAAAAAGTCATTAAGATCACTGAAAAGATTCTTGAAGAAGTGAATTTCATGATTGAACTTTCAACAGAAGTGAATGAGCTTACAGAAGTTGTGGTAGACGATATAAAACTATCAGGATACCTTTCAAATGATGTAAATAGGATCTCAATGAAAGAATGGGAAACCAAAAACAAATTACAAGTAGGACTTGATAAGATCATTGCAAGAGATCGGGAATTGAATCCTGTAGCTTCAGCGGAAGGCGGAATAAGATTTGATAAGATCGCTGGTTTAGTGATAGATAGATTAAAAAATAATGCGCATAAAGAAAAAACATATTCACCACGGGCAATAATCAATAAAAGCCTGGACCTTGTAGGATATGGATTTTTTAGAAGAGATCTTGAGCTTAAAGAAAATGAGATCTGTAATTTTTTGTTCTTCTGTGCTAAGGATCCTGAATTCAAATCTCTGACACTTAGAAATAATCCTTTGAGTTTAATCGATTACTTCCATGCAAGGATTGGGGATTTTAAGACTCTGCGAGGAGATCTCCTTAACGAGGAAAAGCAAATCCCGGGTTAAACCTTTTAAGAATTGCCAAGTCATAATACCAGTATCAGACATTTGGTTTGATATTTGCTTTTGAAGTAGAAAAATTAGAATGAAAAAGACCCTGATACTTATATTTCTATTCGTTGTTACAAGCTCTTTTGCCAATAAAGGGCACGAATTTTACCTAAGCGTTACGGAGATCGAATATAATGCTGAATCAAAAAGCGTTCAGGTGATCTCCCGTGTATTTATCGATGATTTCGAAGATGTACTAAGTAAAAGATATCAGAAGGATATAAGTCTTTCTTATAAAAAAGATCTGGAAACCCATTCGAATCTAATCCAAAGATATTTAGATCAAAAATTACAAGTAACTGTTGATGGGAAGAAGATAGGGCTTAAATTACTCGGAAGTAAATTCGATGCAGATCAGATCATTCTTTACATCGAATCTGGTGAAGTAAGAAACTTTGATAAGGTAGAAATCGAAAATCTGATTCTTACCGATCTTCTGGATGCACAGAAGAATATCGTACATGTGAAAAAGGGAGAGGTAATTGAAAGTTTGTTGCTTAGAAAAGGTAATAGTTCCGGCACTATTCTTTTTTGAAGCATTTTATTGTCGGAAAAAGAAATTAATTAATTTTAGCAATCTTAAAAATAAAACCACTTTAAATGAAGAGATTAAACATTTTATGTTCTGTGTTTCTCATGTTCGTTTTTGCAGGCTTATCAGCCCAGGAAACTGAACAGCAGGAGCAGAGACAGGAAGGACACACCAATCAAAACAAGTTCAGGCAAATGTATATGGAGTTCGCCACTCCAAACCAGTACAGGACGGCTTCTGGAGCTCCGGGCCCTGCATACTATCAAAATGAAGCCGATTATAAAATGGATATCGTTCTCGACGATAAGAACTCCGTTCTAACCGGTGAAGAAACTATTACCTATCATAATAACTCTCCACAGGACCTGGAATATCTCTGGGTGCAGCTGGATCAGAATATTAGAAAGAAGGATTCACCTTCTCTTGAAAAAGATGGTGAGGGAATGGCGCCGGTATCTACACCTTCAGGTTTTGCCCAGAAGTTCCTACAGGAACCATTCGATGGAGGTTTTAACATTAAAGAAGTTTCTCAAGGTGGATCGCCATTAAAATATACCATTCATCAAACCATGATGCGTATAGATCTTCCAGAACCTTTAAAATCTGGAAACAGCTATACTTTTGATATTAAGTGGTCTTACAATATCAATAATCACGTGACCAACCGTGCCCGTTCGGGATATGAGTTTTTTCCTGAAGATGGGAACAAAGCATATGTAATCGCTCAGTTCTTTCCAAGAATGGCGGTTTATAATGATGTAGAAGGATGGCAGAATATGCAGTTCTGGGGAAGTGGTGAATTCGCTCTTCCTTTCGGAGATTATGAAGTAAATATTACGGTGCCTGCAGACCACGTTATGGAGGCAACAGGAGAACTTCAGAATAGAAAAGAGGTTTACTCAAAGGAAATGATGCAGCGGTATGAAAAGGCAAAAAAGTCCTTTGATGAGCCCGTAATAATCGTAACACAGGAGGAAGCTGAGAAGGCAGAGAAAGGTTTTGCTGAAAAGACAAAAACCTGGAAATACAAAGCAGAAATGGTAAGGGATTTTGCTTTTTCAACCTCCAGAAAGTTCATATTGGATATGATGGCGACAGATGTAATGGGTAAAACCGTAATGT
This sequence comes from uncultured Christiangramia sp., assembly GCA_964456105.1. Classification (GTDB taxonomy): domain Bacteria; phylum Bacteroidota; class Bacteroidia; order Flavobacteriales; family Flavobacteriaceae; genus Christiangramia. Next base: position 5,145 of record CAYWAB010000173.1, read on the forward strand.
CTGTTTCTCTTTATCCAAAAGAGGGAAATCCTCTTTGGGAAGAATGGTCAACCAGGGCCGTTGCAAGTACACTAAAAAGTTATTCTAACCATACCTTCCAATATCCTTACCATAAAGCGGTTTCTGTTCACGCGAAAAATCAGGGAATGGAATATCCTATGATCTGCTGGAACTATGGTAGACCAGATGAGGAAGGAAATTATAGCGACAGGACAAAGTTCGGGATGATCAGTGTGATCATCCACGAGGTGGGACATAATTTCTTCCCTATGATCGTGAATTCAGATGAGCGCCAGT